>NZ_JAGMUE010000170.1:1405-27650 GCF_019049165.1 Streptomyces sp. AC627_RSS907 | reverse complement strand
GGATGGGGATGGGGGTGGGGGTCCGCGGAGGCGGCCGAAGGCGCCGGGTGCGGGGCCCGCGTGGCCTCGGTGGTTCCGCAGGCCGCGAGGGCGGCGCCCAGGACGCAGAGGACGGTTGCGCGTCGTACGAGAGTGGTCACCGTACGAACGTATGAGCATGATTATCTGTTTGTATGACTATCTGGTGTGACGTGCCTGCGACGTCACCCGCCCGGCTCAGACCGCGTCAGATGTCGCGCCGCTCCAGCGGCTTGGTCGCCGGTCCCTCGATCACCTTCCCGTCCGTGTCGAAGCGGGAGCCGTGGCAGGGGCACTCCCAGGCGCGTTCGGCCGCGTTGAAGCCCACCAGGCAGCCGAGGTGGGTGCAGCGCGGCGAGACGGCGTGCAGGGCGCCGGCCTCGTCCCGGTAGACCGCGAGCCGGTCGCCGCCCACGCGGACCACGGCGCCCTCGCCGGGTGGCAGTGCGTCCACCGGCGGGGTGGGCCGCAGCCGGTCGCCGACGAAGTGCCGGGCGACATCGGCCTGCGTCTTGAGGAACGTCGGCGCCTCGCGCACCGCCGTGCGCAGTCGGCGCGGGTCGTACAGCCCGCTCCAGGCGCACTCCGCACCGGTGATCTGCGCGGTGAGCAGCCGGCCCGCCATCATCCCGCCGCTCAGCCCCCAGCCGCCGAAGCCGGTGGCGACGTAGGTGTGGTGCGCGCCCGGGTGCAGGGGGCCCACCATCGGCACGGTGTCGGTGGGGTCGATGTCCTGCGTGGCCCAGGCGTGGGTGAGGCCGACACCGGGGAAGTGCTCGCCGGCCCAGTCGGACAGACGGTCGAAGCGCTCCCGGGTGTCGCCCGTGCCGGGCGTGAAGTGCTCCCCGGTGACGACGAGCAGGCGCCGGCCCTCGTCGTCCAGGGGCGCCGTACGGACCGAGCGGGTGTTCTCCTCCGGGGTGATGTACATGCCGTCGACATCGCGGGCGGCCTCGACGGGGCCCGCCACGACGAGCTCGCGGCGCGGGGAGAGGCGGGCGAAGAGCAGGGCCCGGTCGAAGATCGGGTAGTGCGTGGCGACCACGACGTCCCGGGCGGTCACCGTCGCTCCCGTGCCGGTCGACACGCGGCACGGCTCGCCCTCGTCCAGGCCGTGGACGGTGGTGTCCTCGAAGATCCGCCCGCCGTGCGCCTCCAGGTCCTCGGCGAGGGCCAGCAGGTACTTGCGCGGGTGGAACTGGGCCTGACCGGTGACCCGTACCGCGCCCGCGACCGGGAACGGCAGCCCCGTCTCCGTCACGAACGACGCCGGCAGCCCCGCCTCCTTCGCGGCGGCCGCCTCGGCCCGCAGCTCGTCCACGCGGTCCGCGCCGCGGACGTAGGTGTAGGCGCTGCGCGTCTCCCAGTCGCAGTCGATGCCCAGCTCGTCGACGATCCCGGCGGCGTGCTCGATCGCCTCGGTCTGCGAACGGGCGTACAGGCGCGCGGCCTCGGGGCCGCGGGTGCGGCGCAGTCTGTCGTAGACCAGCGTGTGCAGGGCGGTCAGCTTGGCGCTCGTGTACCCGGTGACGCCGGCGGCCACCCGGCCGGCCTCCAGCACCGCCACACTGCGCCCGGCCCGTGCCAGTTCCCAGGCCGTGCTGAGCCCGGCGATGCCGGCACCGATCACGACGACGTCGACGCCGATGTCCTCGGCGAGGGCGGGGCGCGGCGCACCGCCCGGTGCCGTCTGAAGCCAGTAGGAGCCGTCGACCTGCACTTTCTCCGTCATGCGGCCCCGGGTACCCCATTGCCGCGGCTTCAGTGACCGGGCGGTGCGCCACCGGCCGCCAGGGCCTGTCCGACACTTCCCGCCTGCCGCGCGGCGTCCGGCACGCACGCTCGCCGCGTTGCCGAAACGCCCACGTGGCTCCTCCCCCACTCTCGGCTGCGCTCGGGCGGGGGGACCCCATCGAGGGCGCTCCGGCGCCTTGCGATCGCACGCGCCAGACGCCGCGCGGCCCGCCCTCCGGGCGGACGACGGGAATGGTCAGACAGGCCCTACCTGCGCCAGGGGCCCGTCACCGCGAAGGTCGTGCCGGGGGTGTAGCAGTTGACGTACATGGTGTCGCCGTCGGGGGAGAAGGCGACGCCGGCGAACTCGCCCCACTCGGGTTCCTCCGGCGTCCCGATGTTCTGGGCGCCGCGGGCCAGCGCGTACACCTCGCCGCGCCGGGTCACGCCGTAGACGTGCTGGGCGCCGTTGCCGTCCTCGCAGACCATGAGCCCGCCGCCGGGCGCCAGGCAGATGTTGTCCGGGGACTCGCCGGGGAGCCGGACGTCGGTGTCCGGGCCGAAGACGATCACCAGGGTCAGACGGCGCCGCTCCGGGTCGTAGCGCCAGACCTGGCCGTAGTGGTCGGCCGCCGACCCGTCGCCGCTGCGGGCGAAGGACGAGACGAAGTAGACGCTCCGGCCGCCCCAGTAGCAGCCCTCCAGCTTCTGCGCGTGGGTGATGCCACCGCGGCCGAAGTCCTGGAGACGGATCGGCGTCCCGGCGGCCAGCGGGTCGGGTACGTCGACCCACTCGACGCCGTCGAACCCGGCGCCCGTCTCCTGGATCGAGGACAGGTCGGGCACGCCGGGCACGCGCATCGCCTGGAGCCGGCCGCCCGCCCGCAGCGAGCCCGTACCGCCCAGGGGTTTCTCGGGCAGGAACCGGTAGAAGAGACCGAACGGCCGCTCGAACGCGTCCTCCGTCTCGTACACGACGCCCCGCCGCGGGTCCACGGCGATCGCCTCGTGCTGGAAGCGGCCCATCGCGGTCAGCGGCACCGCGCCGGTGCGGTGCGGGTCGACCGGGTCGACCTCGAAGACGAAGCCGTGGTCCTTGGTGTAGCCGTTGGTCCCGGCCTTGTCCTCGGTCTCCTCACAGGTCAGCCACGTGTGCCAGGGGGTGGGCCCGCCCGCGCAGTTGACGGCCGTACCGGCGATCGCGACCCGCTCGGACAGAACGTGGTTGCCGGAGTCGAGTGCCAGGGCCGTACAGCCGCCCTTGCCCTGCGGGTCGTACGTCAGACCCTCGACCGTGGGGACGGGGATCCTGCCGTTGGCGCGGTTCTCGTGGTTGCGGACGAGGTGGACGCGGGCGCGTCTGCCGGGAGAACGCCCGGCGAAGGCCGCCATGCCGTCGTGGTTGGACGGGACCGGGCCCTCGCCGGAGCGCAGTTCGTCGCCCTCGCGGGACAGGACGCGGTAGTGGAAACCCCTCGGCAGGTCGAGCAGACCGTCGGGGTCGGGGACCAGCGGGCCGTAGCCGGTGCGGCCCGGGGACTGCGCGGCGGCGGTGCCGGCGAAGAGCTCGGAGAGGGCTCCGGTGAAGGCGATGCCCGCGCCGAGGGCGCCGGTGCGGGCGAGTACCTGACGTCGGGACGTGTCGCGACTGGGCATGGACATGGGGCGGCCTTCCTGCTGGCGGACAGGATGTGACCCCGCCGTGTCTATCATCTGACAACAATCCCGGGAACCACGCCTGAAGCTCGTGTCACTGGCCCACGGGCCGCTCCTGGGCCTTCTCCAGGAACCGCAGCAGCTCCACCGGGAAGGGCAGTACCAGGGTCGAGTTCTTCTCGGCGGCCACCGCCACGACCGTCTGCAGCAGGCGCAGTTGCAGGGCCGCGGGTGTCTCGGACATCTCCCGTGCCGCCTCCGCGAGCACCTTCGACGCCTGCAGCTCGGCGTCGGCGTTGATGACCCGGGCCCGCCGCTCCCGGTCGGCCTCGGCCTGCCGGGCCATCGAGCGCTTCATCGTGTCCGGCAGGGAGACGTCCTTGATCTCGACACGGTCGATCTGCACGCCCCAGCCGACGGCCGGGCTGTCGATCATCAACTCCAGGCCCTGGTTGAGCTTCTCGCGGTCGGACAGCAGATCGTCCAGGTCGCTCTTGCCGATGATGGAGCGCAACGAGGTCTGCGCCATCTGCGAGACGGCGAACCGGTAGTCCTCCACCCGGACGAGCGCGTTGGCCGCGTCGACGACCTTGAAGTACACGACCGCGTCCACGCGCACGGTGACGTTGTCGCGGGTGATGCCCTCCTGGGCGGGCACCGGCAGCGTCACGATCTGCATGTTCACCTTGTGCAGGCGGTCCACGAACGGCACCACCATGGTGAAACCGGGCTCGCGCACCTGACCCGCGAGGCGCCCGAGCCGGAAGACGACACCGCGCTCGTACTGCTTGACGACCCGCGCCGCCGAGGCGACGTACAGCAGCCCGGCGCTCCCGGTGGCGGCAGCCGCGGTCAGCAGCTCCTCCAGCATGACGACCTCCTCGACCAGAGGCCCGTTCCGTCCCTTCCTGTCACGATATGCCAGGCGCCCGGTCCGGGGCCATGCCCGGACCGGGCGCCGTCACCGTCCGACGGTCCGCGCGGGCGGGGCTACGCCGCCGCGGTCGCCGGTTCCGTGACCTTGACCGGGTCCGTGCCGGTGGCGCTGTGCCGCTCGGCCCAGTTCTCCAGTGCCGTACGGCAGGCGTGGTCCAGGTGGTGCAGCCCGGACAGGTCCAGCTCGACCGGGCGGTCCTGCGGCAGCGCCTCCAGGCTCTCCAGCATCTTCGGCAGCCGCAGGAAGGTCGCGTTGCCCGACAGGTGGGCCTGCACGGGACCGGCGCCCTTGTCGACGACCTCCAGCTTGAGGTGGGAGGCCTCCCAGGCGGTCTTGGCCACGGACAGGGCCAGACCGATCAGCACGCCCTCGAACATGTTGACCGCCACGATCGCCCCGGCCGTGACCACCAGGATCAGCGCCTCGCCCCGGTGCGCGCGCCACAGCGACACGATGCCGCGGAACGGGATCAGCTTCCAGCCGGCGTGGACCAGGATGCCGGCCAGCGCGGGCAGCGGGATCAGGGCCAGCGCGGACGGCAGCAGCGCGGCGAAAAGCAGCAGCCACACGCCGTGCAGCACCCGGGACGCCTTGGTCCGGGCACCGGCGCCGACATTGGCGGAGCTGCGCACGATGACCGCGGTCATCGGCAGCGCGCCGAGCAGACCGCACACCGTGTTGCCCGCACCCTGGGCCATCAGCTCCTTGTTGTACTCGGTGCGCGTGCCGTTGTGCAGCCGGTCCACGGCGGCGGCGCTGAACAGGCTCTCCGCGGAGGCGATCAGGGTGAAGGCGACGATCGTGCCCAGGAGGCCCACGTTCGCCAGCTCGCCGAAGGCGTCGGCGCCGGGCGGCTGGACGGAGTCGAGCAGGCCGTTCACCTCGACGGTCGCGACCGACAGGCCGAACGCCGCCGTGACCGCCGTGGCCGAGGCGACTGCGGCCAGCGCGCCCGGCACCGTCTGCGCCCGCTTCGGCAGCCGCTTCCACAGCACCATCACCGCGACGGTGCCCGCGCCCAGGGCGAGCGAGGTGAGCGCCTCGCCGCTGCCCAGGACGTCGGCGGCGGCCCCGGGCAGCCCGGTGATCTTGTCGAGGCCGGAGGCGGGCGCCTGCAGCCCGGCCGCGGAGTAGAGCTGACCGGCGATGAGCACGAGGCCGATGCCGGCCAGCATGCCCTCGACGACGGACAGGGAGATCGCCCGGAACCAGCGCCCCAGCTTCAGGGCGCCCATCGCGAGCTGGAGCAGACCGGCGGCGAGCACGATCACGCCGAGCGCGGGCAGCCCGTACTCGTCCACCGCGCCGAAGACCAGCACGGTCAGGCCGGCGGCCGGGCCCGACACCTGCAGGCTGCTGCCCGGCAGCATGCCGGTGACCAGGCCGCCCACGATGCCGGTGACGAGGCCGAGTTCGGCCGGGACACCGGAGGCGACGGCGACGCCCACGCACAGCGGGAGGGCGACCAGGAACACGACGAGCGAGGCGGTGAAGTCCTGCCGCAGATGGGGGAACTTCCGGAGGTTGTCGGATATGGCGGTCATCGCGGCGTTCACAGGGTCTCGAACGCGTCGGTGTCCGCGTGGTGCTCGAACACGACCCCGGTGTGGACCTCGTAGTACCAGCCGTGGATGCGCAGCCGGCCCTCCGTCAGCCGCCGTTCCACACAGGGGTAGGAGCGCAGCCTCAGCACCTGCGCGAGAACGTGGTGCTGCACGGCTTCGGCGACCGTCGGGTCGGCGGGATCGCACGGTTTCGGCTCGTCGGCGGCGTGGGCCAGCCACTCGCGGACGGCGGGTACGGCGCTCAGGTCGTCGCCGCGCACCAGCGCGCCGACCGCGCCGCAGTGCGAGTGGCCGCAGACCACGATGTCGCTGACGCCGAGCACCTCCACGGCGTACTCGATGGTGGCCGCCTCGCCGGTGGGGCGCTCGGCGCCGTAGGGCGGGACGATGTTGCCCGCGGTGCGCAGCTCGAAGAGCTGACCGGGGCCGGCTCCCGTGATCAGGGCCGGTACGACCCTCGAGTCGGAGCACGTGATGAACAGGACTTCGGGCGACTGGCCTTCGGCGAGCCCGGCGAACTCCTCAGGGCGCTGTCCGAACGTGCGGGCGTTGTCGATGAGGCGTTGCATGATGGGGTGATTCCTCCTGGCGCGCGGTGGGGGCGCGTCGGACGGTCAGGGCAGAGTTGGGGGGATGTACCGGCTCTCAGCAGCGGAAGACCTGGAGTGCGGCCGGGGAGTGGTCCCTGGCCGCTCTCGCCCGCTGTCCGGTCGCACGGCCGGACGTGACGGGTTCGGGCACCGCCAGCGCGCGCTGTCCAGGCAGCGCGCGCTCGGGGGCCTCGGGCTGGGGCGCGGTGGCGGTGCGCTGCCGGTCACGCACGCGCGCGGGACCGTGCGGGATTCCCGTCCGGCCGGCGGTGTGACAGGTGACGGTCTCGTCGTGCGGCACCGGGCCGGAGAGGGTGGTTCCGGACTGGGCACCGGCCACGATGGCACGGCCCGCGTGCGCGGAGGCGAAGGGTGCGGGGGGCGCGAAGAGCGGAAGGGCGATCAGGGCGGCGGCGAGGAACAGAACCACGATCCGGGCCGTCGTGCCTCGGAACATGCGCCCCCTCCAGGCGTTCACACCCTTGACGTGTGCCGGCGCGTTGCCCGGGCGCGCCGGGCGCGCATGGTCAACGCGCGGCCAACACAGGGTCAACGCTTGGTCAAGAGACACGTTAACCCTACGAAGAGCTTTGCCGGGTTAACGTTGCGTTACGCGCTGGAGAGAGCCTGAAAATCGCGGTGGGTTGGCGGGAACAGACCGGTGTCAGGGCGTGTCGACGAGGCGCGCGGCGTCCCGGGCCAGCGCGGTGAGCCGGGAGATCGCCCGGAAGTACTTCTTGCGGTACCCGCCCTTCAGCATCTCCTCGCTGAAGAGCCGGTCGAAGGGCAGCCCCGAGGCCAGGACGGGCACCTCGCGGTCGTAGAGCCGGTCCGCGAGCACCACGAGGCGCAGCGCCGTCGACTGGTCCGGCACCGGGCGCACCCCGGTGAGGCACACGGCCGTGACGCCGTCGGTCAGGGCACCGTAACGGCTGGGGTGGACGCGGGCGAGGTGGTCGAGGAGCGCGGGGAAGTCGTCCAGGGCGGCGCCCTCGGTGGCCCGCGCCGCCCGTGTGACCTCCTCGTCGGAGTACGGCGCGGGTGCCTCGGGCAGACCGCGGTGGCGGTAGTCCTCGCCGTCGATGCGCAGGGCGCGGAAGTGCGCGGACAGGCCCTGGATCTCGCGCAGGAAGTCGGCCGCCGCGAAGCGGCCCTCGCCGAGCTTGCCCGGCAGTGTGTTGGAGGTGGCGGCGAGCGCGACGCCCGCCTCCACGAGCCGGCCGAGCAGGGTGGAGACGAGGACGGTGTCGCCGGGGTCGTCGAGCTCGAACTCGTCGATGCACAGGAGACGGTGTCCGGACAGGGTCCGCACGGTCTGCTGGAAGCCGAGGGCGCCGACGAGGTTGGTCAGCTCCACGAAGGTGCCGAACGCCTTGCGGGAGGGCTCGGCGGGCGTGGCGTGCCACAGGGAGGCCAGCAGGTGGGTCTTGCCGACGCCGTAGCCGCCGTCGAGGTAGACGCCGCGGGGGCCGGCCGGGGTCTTCGGGGCCCTGCTCCGGCCGAGGCCGAAGAAGCCGCGCCGGCCGGCGGCGGGGCCGGACGCCGCGCCGAGTCCGGCCGCGAAGCCCTCCAGGACCCGCACGGCCTCGCTCTGGCTGGGCTGGTCGGGGGCCGGGACGTACGTGCTGAAGCGGACCGAGTCGAAGCGGGGCGGCGGCACCATCTCCGCGACCAGGCGGTCCGCGGGGACGTGCGGCTCGCGGGCGCACAGGGACAGCGGGGCCGCCCCGGCTATCGGGGTGGGGCCGGAGGCGGGGGTGGAGGACGACACGGTGGTCCATGGTAGGCCCTGTGCGGGGGGTGCCCGTCGCCGTACGGCCGGGCACGGGGCCGGCGCCCGGCGGGGCCCGGGTGCGGGTGGACGCGTCGTCGCGGGCCGCGCCCGCCTGCCCGTGGGGCGGGGCGGGGGAGGTGGCCGCGCGGTTCGGGTTCCGGACGCGTGGAACACTGCACGGCATGCGACGCCTGTTCCCTGTGACCGATCAGACAGCCGGCCCGGGCTTCGACGGGGCGGACCGGGAGTGGAGCCTCGCCGAGCTGGCCGAGGCCTACGCCTACCCCGCGCCCGAGGGGCGGCCCGGGGTGTGGCTGCGGGCGAACATGGTCGCCACGCTCGACGGGGCCGCCCAGCACGACGGCCGTTCCCAGCCCATCTCCAGCGCGGCCGACATGCGGATCTTCGGCACCCTGCGGGCCCTGGCGGACGTGGTGGTCGCCGGCGCCGAGACCGTGCGCCAGGAGGGGTATCGCCCCGCACGCGCGCGTGCGGAGTTCGCGGAGCTGCGGCGGGCGGCCGGGCAGAGCCCCGCGCCGGCGATCGCGGTGGTCAGCGCGAGCCTGGAGCTCGACTTCTCCCTGCCGCTGTTCGCCTCCCCGCCGGTCCCCACGCTGGTCCTCACCGGTGCCGCCGCGGCCCCGGACCGGATCGCGGCGGCGGAGCGGGCGGGCGCCCGCGTGGTGATCGCCGGTGACGGCGTCGGCGTGGACCCCGCCCGTGCCGTCCACGCGCTGGTCGAGCTCGGCCACACCCGGCTGCTGACCGAGGGCGGCCCGCGGCTGCTGGGACAGTTCGTCACGGCCGGCGTGCTCGACGAGCTGTGCCTGACCGTGTCGCCGATGCTCACGGCCGGTGACGCCCAGCGGATCGCGGGCGGGCCCTCGGTCGGGGTCCCCCGGCGTTTCGCCCTGGCGTCCCTGTTGGAGGAGGAAGGTTTCCTCTTCAGTCGGTACCGGCGCGACTAGGCACAGGGGTTCGGTCGTTACCGCGCTTCCGGGAATCGTCGGAATCTTCCGTTCCGTTTAGCCCGCGCAGGGCACACTGATTCCGGCGACACCCGTGCGATCACGGGGCAGGATGGTTTCCGCAGGGTCCGGTACGGCCCACGGAGGGTGGGCCCACGGGCCCTCGAAGGAGAAGGGGCGCCTGGTGTTCACAAGCGTTTTGATGATCGAGAAGGCCCTGACGTCCGCCGACGTGGAGTTCGTCACCACCTTGCACGGGGACGAGCAGGTCGCCTTCCACGTGCTGCTCCAGCCGCGCGGCGAACAGGCCGACCGGCTGCTGAGGGCCATCGACGACGTCGCGCTCGGCGAGCTCGACGAAGCCGTCCGCGAGGGCGAGACGCCCGAGGGCCACGAGGCGCTGAGCGTCGGGCAGCGGGCCCTGGAGGTGTCCCTCACCGCCCTGCGCGCGTCCGGCGCCGAGGCCGACGGCCGCCTGATCGAGGACCATCCGCTGGACGAGCTCAGGTCCCTGGTCCTGGAGGCCGGGGCCGACGAGGTGATCGTCCTGACCGATCCGCACTACGTGGAGGAGTTCTTCCACCGGGACTGGGCCTCGCGGGCCCGCCACAAGGTCGGCGTGCCGGTCCTGAAACTGTTCTCCCACAGCAAGGCATAGGCTGGGGCCCGCGCTCCGGGACCCCGCGCCGGGGGCGCGCCCACCAGCACGCACCACCTGTCGTACCACCCGTCGCACCTCTGGGGAGAACAGCGCATGGCACCCGGCCTTCCTACCGCCATGGACCGACCGCACTTCATCGGCATCGGCGGCGCCGGAATGTCGGGCATCGCCAAGATCCTCGCCCAGCGAGGGGCCGCGGTGGCGGGCAGCGACGCCAAGGACTCCGCGACCGCCGAGGCACTGCGCGCGCTCGGCGCGACCGTGCACATCGGGCACGCCGCGGAGCACCTCGCCGCCGACGCGAGCTGCGTGGTCGTGTCGTCCGCGATCCGCGAGGACAACCCGGAGCTGGCCCGCGCGGCCGAGCTGGGCATTCCGGTCGTGCACCGCTCCGACGCCCTCGCCGCCCTGATGAACGGCCTGCGCCCGATCGCCGTCGCCGGCACGCACGGCAAGACCACCACCACCTCGATGCTGGCGGTCTCCCTGTCCGAGCTGGGCCGCGACCCGTCGTACGCGATCGGCGGCGACCTGGACGCCCCCGGCTCCAACGCGCTGCACGGCGACGGCGAGATCTTCGTCGCCGAGGCGGACGAAAGCGACCGCAGCTTCCACAAGTACGCCCCCGAGGTCGCCATCGTCCTCAACGTGGAGCTCGACCACCACGCCAACTACGCCTCGATGGACGAGATCTACGAGTCCTTCGAGACCTTCGCCGGCAGGATCGTCCCCGGCGGCACGCTGGTGATCGCCGCCGACCACGAGGGGGCCCGGGAGCTGACGCGGCGGCTGGCCGGGTCGGTGCGGACGGTGACGTACGGGGAGTCCGAGGACGCCGACGTGCGGATCCTGTCGGTCGTCCCGCAGGGCCTGAAGAGCGAGGTCACCGTGGTGATGGACGGCACGGAGCTGACCTTCGCGGTCTCCGTCCCCGGCCGCCACTACGCCCACAACGCGGTCGCCGCCCTCGCCGCGGGCGTGGCCCTGGGCATCCCCGCCGCCGAGCTGGCCCCCGCGCTGGCCGCCTACACGGGCGTCAAGCGGCGGCTCCAGCTCAAGGGCGAGGCCGCCGGAGTCCAGGTCGTCGACTCCTACGCGCACCACCCCACCGAGATGACCGCCGACCTGGAGGCCATGCGCGCCGCGGTCGGCGACGCCCGCATCCTGGTCCTCTTCCAGCCGCACCTGTTCTCCCGCACCCAGGAGCTGGGCAAGGAGATGGGCCAGGCCCTGGCCCTCGCCGACGCGTCGGTCGTCCTCGACATCTACCCGGCCCGCGAGGACCCGATCCCGGGCGTCACCAGCGAGCTGATCGTCGAGGCGGCCCGGGCCGCGGGCGCGGACGTCACGCCGGTCCACGACAAGGCCGGGTCGCCCGCGGTGGTCGCGGGAATGGCGAAGGCCGGTGATCTCGTTCTCACCATGGGCGCGGGCGACGTCACGGACCTCGGGCCGCGCATCCTGGACGAGCTGTCGAAGTAAGGGGCTGAGGACTCATGTCGTACGACGTCGAGAAGCCGGACGAGCAGTGGCGCGCGGAGCTGGCTCCCGCCGAGTACGCCGTCCTGCGCCAGGCCGCCACGGAGCCCGCCTTCACCGGTGAGTACACCGACACCAAGACCGAGGGCGTCTACTCCTGCCGCGCCTGCGGCGCCGACCTGTTCACCTCCGCCACCAAGTTCGAGTCGCACTGCGGCTGGCCGTCCTTCTTCGACCCGAAGGACACCGACGCGGTCGAGCTGATCGAGGACCGGTCCCACGGGATGGTGCGCACGGAGGTGCGGTGCGCCCGCTGCGGTTCGCACCTCGGGCACGTGTTCAAGG
This sequence comes from Streptomyces sp. AC627_RSS907, assembly GCF_019049165.1. Taxonomy (NCBI): domain Bacteria; kingdom Bacillati; phylum Actinomycetota; class Actinomycetes; order Kitasatosporales; family Streptomycetaceae; genus Streptomyces; species Streptomyces sp. AC627_RSS907. Next base: position 15,923 of record NZ_JAGMUE010000170.1, on the reverse strand, counting down.
GCGAGGGGTACCCGACCCCGACCGACCAGCGGTACTGCATCAACAGCATCGCCCTGCGGCTGGCACCCACCGAGGGCTGACCCGGCCCGTCGGACGGTGACCGGCCGGGCGGCGCCCGGCAGCGCCCCGGTGCCCCGCGCGCCGGGGCCGCCGGGCGGGGCGGGCAGGCCCGGGCCGGGGACGAGCACGGCAGGTCCCCGGTGTGAACGCCGGGACAGCGGGAAGGAGTCGCCCCGGACCAACGGGCCCCGCGGATCCCCCGTCTACACTCGACCGGCGACGGCCCCACCGACCGTGGCCGGAGCGGGCAGCTTCTGCCAGACCCGAAGGGCGTTCGGCGTTTTGATACGGATCGAATCAGTCACCAAGCGGTACCCGGACGGCACCGTGGCGGTCGACCGGCTGTCGCTGGACATACCCGACCGCGCGATCACGGTCCTCGTCGGGCCCTCGGGCTGCGGCAAGACGACGACCCTGCGGATGATCAACAGAATGGTCGAGCCCACCGAGGGCACCATCCTCCTCGACGGCGCGGACCTCCAGCAGCAGCCGGTCACCACGCTGCGCCGGTCGATGGGGTACGTCATCCAGAACGCCGGGCTCTTCCAGCACCGGACGATCCTCGACAACATCGCCACCGTGCCCCGCATGATCGGCTGGGGCAAGCAGAAGTCCCGTGAACGGGCGGCGGAGTTGATGGAGCGGGTGGGGCTCGACGCCTCCCTCGGCAAGAGGTATCCGTACCAGCTCTCCGGCGGGCAGCAGCAGCGGGTCGGCGTGGCGCGGGCCCTCGCCGCGGACCCGCCGGTCCTCCTCATGGACGAGCCGTTCTCCGCCGTCGACCCCGTGGTCCGCAAAGGGCTCCAGGACGAACTGCTGCGCATCCAGGACGAACTGGGCAAGACCATCGTCTTCGTCACGCACGACATCGACGAGGCCATCAAGTTGGGCACCATGGTCGCGGTGATGCGCACCGGCGGCCGGCTCGCCCAGTTCGCGCCGCCCGCCGAGCTGCTCTCCGACCCCGCCGACGACTTCGTCGAGGACTTCCTCGGCGCGGACCGCGGTATCCGGCGGCTGTCCTTCTTCCCCTCCGCCGGCCTGGAGCTGACGACCGGCCCGGTCGTGCGCCTCGACGCCACGGCCGAGCAACCCGCCGCGCCGGACGCCCCCTACCTGCTGGTGACCGACGCGGACGGCAGGCCGCTGGGCTGGGCCGAACCGCGGGACCTGACCGCCGGGGACATCGTGCCGCGGCGGCTCCTGTCGCACGGGCGGCCGTTCGTGCCCGGCACCGACTCGCTGCGGGCCGCCCTCGACTGCGCGGTGCTCTCGCCCACCGGCTGGGCCGTCGCGGTGGACGCCGACGGCCGGGTGGCGGGCGTCGTCTCCCAGCAGGCCATAGGCGAGGCCATCCGCACCGCCCACGGCACGGCGAACACGGGCCGCGCAGGGTCCGACGGCACAGGGTCCGACGGCGCGCGGACCGGCGAGGCGCGTGCCGCGGGGCCCACCGACGTCACCAGGGTCGCCCCGTGAACGGCTTCTTCGACATCCCGAGCGACCTCGACAACACCTACTTCGGCCTGATCGGGCTGCACCTGCGCGAGGCACTGCTGCCGGTCCTGGCCGGGCTGCTGCTCGCGCTGCCGGTCGCCCAGCTCTGTGTGCGGTTCCGCTGGCTGTACCCGCCCGTCCTCGGCGTGACGACCGTCTTCTACGCCATCCCGTCGCTGGCCGTCTTCGTCGTCCTCATCGACTACACCGGCCAGACCGAGCTGACGGTGATGATCCCGCTGGCCTTGTACAGCCTGGTGGTGCTCGTCCCGGCGCTCGTCGACGGCGTGCGGTCGGTGCCCCAGGAGACCCTGGCCGCAGCCACCGCCATGGGCTTCGGACCCCTCCGGCGCTATCTGCAGGTGCAGTTGCCGATCGCCGTGCCCGCGATCCTCGCCGGGCTCCGGGTGGCCACCGCGTCGAGCATCTCGCTGGTCAGCGTAGGCGCCCTCATCGGCAACCAGGGCGCCCTCGGCAACCTGCTCGCGGACGCCCAGAAGTACGGCCGGCCCGAGCTGGCGGTGAACTCCGTCCTGACGACGGCCGTCCTGGCGATCCTGTGCGACGCGGCGCTCGTCCTGGTCCGGAACCTGCTGACGCCGTGGATGCCACGCGGCGGGGGCGGGCGCCCGAAGAGGGCCGCCGCGCGGCGGAAGCGGCCCGAGCCGGAGGAGGCGTCGGCCCGGTGAACGTCCTCGCCTTCGTCAACGCCTTCTTCAGCGACAGCGCCCACTGGAGCGGCTACGACGGCATCCCGCGGCGCCTGCTGGAACACGTCCAGTACACCCTGATGGCCCTCGGCCTCGCCGCCGCGATCGGCCTGCCCGCCGGGCTGCTGACCGGACACACCGGCCGCGGCGGCAACGCCGTCGCCTTCGTCGCCACCGCCGCCCGCGCACTGCCCAGCTTCGGTCTGCTGGTGCTGATCGCCGTCGTCGTCGGCATCGGCCTGCTGCCCGTGATGATCCCGCTGGTCGTGCTCGCGGTCCCGCCGATCCTGGTCACCACCTACGAGGCGGTCCGCTCCGTCGACCCCTCCCCGGTGGACGCCGCGCGGGGCATGGGCATGCGCGAGTCGCGCATCCTGTTCCGGGTCGAACTGCCCGTCGCCCTGCCGCTGGTCCTCAGCGGACTGCGCTCGGCCGCCATCCAGGTCGTGTCGACGGCCACCATCGCCGCGTACGTCAGTCTCGGCGGCCTCGGCCGGTACATCATCGACGGGCTCTACCAGCGGAACTACGAGAAGGTGGTCGGCGGCGCCACTCTGGTGGCCCTCCTGGCGCTCGTCACGCTCGCGGTGTTCTGGGCCGCGGAACGGCTGGCGGTGTCCCCGGGGGTCCGCAGGCGCTGACGCCGGACACGGCTGTCCGGGAAACCGTGACCATGCTGTTCTTGACGGAGGGACAAGTGGCTCGTTTGGATCGGTGGATGACTTCTACCGCGAAGAGCAGCTGGTCCAGGACGAGGCACACCGGCGCGGCGGCCGCCGCGCTCACCGCCGCGGCGGCGCTGCTCGCGGGCTGTTCCTCCGGCGACACCTCCGACGACCCCCTCGCGGGGGAGAAGGCGGAGGCCGGCACCGTCGTCGTCGGCTCCAACAACTTCGCCGAGAGCACCCTGCTCGCCGACATCTACGGCGAGGCGCTCAAGGCCAAGGGCCTCAAGGTCACCTACAAGCACAACATCGGCAGCCGCGAGACGACGTACGGCATGATGGAGAACGGCTCGGTCACGGTGCTGCCGGAGTACAACGGCTCGCTGCTGGCCTACCTCGACGCCAAGGCCGAGCAGAAGTCCGCCGAGGCGGTGAACGAGGCGGTGAAGGCCAAGCTCGACAAGAAGCTCACGCTGCTGGAGTCGTCGCCGGCCGAGAACAAGGACTCGGTCAGCGTCAACGCCGAGACCGCCGGGAAGTACAAGCTGACCTCCTCGTCCAGCCTCGCCGACCTCAAGGACCTGGCACCGGAGCTGGTGATCGGCGGGTCCCCCGAGTTCCAGACCCGGCGCCAGGGCCTGGAGGGCCTGAAGTCCGTGTACGGGCTGGAGTTCAAGTCCTTCAAGGCGCTCGACGCGGGCGGACCGCTGACGCAGTCGGCGCTGACCAGGAACACCGTGCAGGCCGCGGACATCTTCACCACCGACCCGACGATCATCAAGGAGAAGTTCGTCGTCCTGAAGGACCCCGAGAACCTCTTCGGATTCGCGAACGTGACACCGCTGGTCCGCAAGGACGGCCTCTCCCAGGAGGGCGTCGACGCGCTCAACGCGGTCTCCGCCAAGCTGGACACGAAGACGCTCCTCGACCTCGACGCGCAGGTCCAGCTGGACAAGAAGGACCCGCTGGACGTGGCCAGGGAGTGGCTCGGGTCCGTGGGGCTCGTCTGATCCGCCGTACGCCGGTCACGACGCCGCGGCCCCGGCCGCGGCGTCGATCAGCTGGTCGATCAGGGCGATGAGGACGTCCCGGCAGGAGGCCCGCTCCCGCGCGTCGCACAACAGCACCTGCACGTGCTCCGGCAGCGCCAGGGCCTCCCGGATGTCCGCGACCGGATACGGATGCCGTCCGTGGAAGCCGTTGACGCCGACGACGAACGGAACACCCCGCCGCTCGAAGAAGTCGATGGCGGCGAAGCTCGACTCGGGCCTGCGGACGTCGACCAGGACCACGGCCCCGAGCGCCCCGATCGCCAGGTCGTTCCACATGAACCAGAACCGCTGCTGACCGGGCGTCCCGAAGAGGTACAGCACCAGTTCCCGTCCGATGCTGATCCGCCCGAAGTCGAGGGCCACGGTGGTGGCCCGCTTCTCCTCGATGCCGGCGAGGTCGTCGACGTCCAGCCCCGCCGTGGTCAGCGGTTCCTCGGTGCGCAGCGGTGTGATCTCGCTGACCGAGCCGACCATGGTGGTCTTGCCGACGCCGAAACCACCGGCGATCAGGATCTTCACGGCTTCGGGTGCGGGTGCGGGTGCGGGTGTGGATGCGGGTGCCGTGGGCGCCGGAGTGGCGCGGTCAGAGCCGGCCAAGGCCGTCCCTCACTTTCTGCAGCAGGTCAAGGTCCGGGGTGGCGCGGGAGACGAGGCGCGGCGGCCGGGCGGTGATCCGGCCGGCCTCCAGCAGGTCCGACAGCAGGATGACGACCACGCTCACCGGCAGGTCGAGGCGGGCGGCGACCTCCGCCACGGCGACGGGCTCGGCGCACAGCCGCAGGATCCGCAGGTGTTCCGGCTGCGGTCGCGCGGCCCGGGCGGGCTGCGGATCGACCGCGGTCACCGTCGTGATGAGGGTGAAGTCGGCGCGGCTGGGCCGGGTCCGTCCGCCGGTCAGGGCGAACGGCCGCACGAGCCGGCCCCCCGGGTCGCCTCCGGTCACGTCACTCGCCGGGGCCGGCGGTGGCCCGCGGTGCCGCGCTCAGGTGCTCGCCGATCTTCCTCACCAGCATGTTCATCTGGTACGCCACCACACCGACGTCGGCGTTGGGTCCGGTGAGCACGACGAGGTGCGCGCCGGGGCCGGCGGAGGTGAGTATCAGGTAGCTGTTGGCCATCTCGATGAGCGCCTGGCGCACCGGGCCGCCGCGGAAGTCCATGCTGACGCCCTTGCTGAGGCTCATCAGGCCGGACGCGGTCGCCGCCAGCCGCTCGGCGTCGTCCCGCGGGAACCCGGTGGACTTGCTGACGACCAGCCCGTCCTCGGAGAGGACCACGGCCTGGTTCACGTCGGCGACCCGTTCCACGAGTCCGGTGAGCAACTGGTCCAGCTCGGTGTGCGTGGCGGGGGAGGGTCGGGTCATCGCGTGTCCTTCGTCGGCGTTCGTCGTTCGGCGTCGGGGGTCGAGAGGGTGGCGGCGGAGAGGACCTGCTCGTCGCCGGTGGGGCCGGCGCCGGCGGTGTCCGTGTCGTCGGCGTCGGGGGCGTCGTCGGCCGCTTCGGTCTGGGCGCGCAGCGTGCCGCGCTGGAAACCGGCGAGGGAGGAGGCGGCGCGTTCGGCGGTGAACTCGGCGTGATCGCCGTCCCGTCCGGCCGGGTCGCCCGGAACGGTCGCGGGTTCCTCGTCGCGCAGCTCGGCGGCCAGACTGGTCTGCGGCACCCGGCGCGGCAGCGGGGCCGGGCCGCCGTGCTCGGACGCGGCCGGTGCGGGGACCCCGGGCCGGTTCACCGGTACGGACCGCGCCGGCCGTACGGGCCGCTTCGCGGGGGCCGCGTCGGTGTCGGCGGCGGGAGCCACCGGGTTCGCCACCCCGGCCGCCGCGCCGGATACCCGGGCCGGCCCCAAGGGCGCGGCCGGCCCGGAGGGCCCGTCGAGGGGCTCGCGTACCACGATGTCGTGAGGGATCAGCACGATCGCCGTGGTCCCGCCGTACGGGGACGGACGCAGCGTGACGGTGATGCCGTGCCGGTGCGCGAGCCGGGCGACGACGAACATGCCGAGCCGCAGGTCGTCGGCGAGCGCCACCACGTCGAACTGCGGCTCCACCGCCAACTGGGCGTTGAACGAGGCGTAGTCCTCCTCGGAGAGGCCGAGTCCGCGGTCCTCGATCTCGACGGCCAGGCCCTTGGCCGCCAGCACCGCCCGCACCCCCACCGGGTGGGGGGCGGGCGAGTACGTGGTCGCGTTGTCGATGAGCTCGGCGAGCAGGTGGATCACGTCGGCCACCGCGGGCGGGGCGAGCGCCACCTCCTCGTCGGTGTGCACCTCCACACGCTGGTACTCGGCGACCTCCCCGACGGCGCTGCGTAGGATGTCGACCAGTGCCACGGGCTCGCGCCAGCTGCGCCGGGGCTGCTCGCCGCTGATGATGACCAGGTTCTCCTCGTAGCGGCGCAACTGGCTCGCCGTGGAGTCCAGTTCGTACAGGCCCTTGAGGATCTCGGGGTCCGTGTGCTCGCGTTCCAGGGTGTCCAGCTTGCCGAGCTGCATGTTGACGAGGTTCTGGCTCTGCCGGGCGATGCCCAGGATCACCTTCTGGAAGCCGCGCCGGGTGTCGGCGAGTTCGACGGCGGTGTGGACGGCGGTGCGCTGGGCAGCGTTGAACGCCTGGGCGACCTCCCCGAGTTCGTCCCGTCCGTAGTCCAGCGGCGGGGTCGCCGACTCGACGTCGACCTTCTCGCCCCGTTCGAGCCGGGCCACCACGTCGGGCAGGCGCTCCTCGGCCAGGCTCAGGGTGGCCAGCCGCAGCCCGCGCAACCGTCGGGACAGCGAGCGGGTGATGCGCCAGGACATGCCGACGCACAGCAGCAGGGCGACCAGGCCGCCCGCGCTGAGGGAGGCGGCGGTGATCAGCAGCCCGCGCGCCTCGTCGGCGCTCCGGTCGAGCAGGGCGTCCGTCTGCTGCCGGATCAGCGCCGCGTACTGGTCGGACACCTTCTCCAGCGCGGTGGTCCACCGCTGCCGCGCGTCCGGCAGGTCGGTCCGGCCGTCCCCGCCCGCCGCCCGGGCCGCCAGCACCTCGTCCTCCACGGCCTCCAGGGTGTGCCACTCGGCGCCGGCCAGGATCCGTTCGGTCTGTGCTTTCGCGCTGCCGCGCAGGGAGGGCACGATCTGGTCCTGGACGAGCCAGCGCCGGGTGTGGACCAGCTGGGCGAACCGCACCCACGCCGTGTCGTCCATCCGGCCGGACGGCCAGGCCAGGGTGAGCCGGGCGTCCTCCTGGGAGACCAGCTCCGCCGCGTGTTCCAGGGCGACCAGGGGACCGGCCTGCGAGGTGAGGTCACCGTCGTCGACCTGGGAGAGCTCCTGGAAGGCGTGGATCTGTTCGTCGATGATCGCGGTGTACTGGTCGAGCGCCTGCTCGGCGGTGATGTCGCTGGGGTCGTCGACCTGGTCGCGGTAGTACTCCAGGCTGCCCAGCGAGCCGAGCACCGAGTACAGCCGGTCCGAGACCCGGGCCGGTGCCTGTTCGATCGCGTCGGACCGGCCGACGAGCTGGGCGACCGCCGCGTCCGCCTTCTTCCGCTGGGCGTCGAGGGCGGCCCTCCTGCCGCCCTCCGGGTCGGCCAGCCACGCGGCCGACAGGCTGCGCTCCTTCTGCAGCGCGAGCGTCGCCTCGGTGCCCATGGCCCCGGTGGACCGGCTCAGCTCCGTCTGTGACCGCAGCCGCAGGCCCTCCGAGAACATCTGGATCGTCGTCACGCCCCACACGGCGGTGAGGGTGACGCCGGGAACCAGGGCCAGGAGGATCAGGGAGAGACGTATGGAGCCGAGGCGGCGCCGGGCACCTGTCCGTGCAGACATCGTCGTCCTAGGCGATCAGTGGGGGAGGGAGGCGGGGGTGCGGTGGCGCGGCCGGCCGGGGTGCCCGGTCACCGGGTGCCGCCCGCGGCGAACCGCGCGACCGCGTCGGCGTTCGTCCGGGTCACGAACGCCGGGCCGGTCAGGACGGGCGCCACCGAGCCGCCGCTGACGCTGCCGTTGGTGCGGTACAGCCAGAGCGCGTCCACCGCGAGATAGCCCTGCAGGTACGGCTGCTGGTCCACGGCGAACTGCACGTCCCCGCGTTTGACGGCGGCGACCAGGTCCTCGTCGAGATCGAAGGTGGCGACGTGCGCGTCGCTGCCCGCCTCGTCCACGGACTCGACCGCGGTCAGGGCGAACGCCGCGCCGTTCATGACGACTTCGTCGATGCTGGAGTCCTGCCGCAGCCGTGCGGTGACGGCCGCGCCCACCGCCTTCATGTCGGTGCCCTCGACGTAGAGCATCTCGGTCTCGCCCTTGAAGGCCTTCTTCACGCCGGCGCAGCGGGCCTCCAGGGCGACGTTGCCCCGCTCGTGGATGACGCACAGGGCATGCCGGGCCTCGAGGCCGTTGAGCTTGTCGCCGACGGCGCGGCCGGCGACGCCCTCGTCCTGCCCGAAGTACCCCAGGAGCCCGGTGCCGCGCCAGGCGTCGATACCGGAGTTGAGACCGACCACGGGAATGCCGGCCGCCCTGGCCTCGGCGACCGGCCCCTTCATCGCCTGCGGCTTGGCCAGGGTCACGGCGATGCCGTCGGCCTTGTCGCGGATCGCGTCCCGCACCAGGTCGGCCTGGTCGGCCGTGTCGGCGTCACCGGCGTACGTCAGGTCGACGCCGTCCTTGGCGGCCGCCGCCTCGGCGCCCTTGCGCACCCGGTCCCAGAAGGCGTCGCCCTCACCGCCGTGGGTGACCATGACGACCTTCATCCGGTCGGCGCCGGACCCGTCCGCGGCCTTTGCGGACGGGCCGTCCCCGTCGCCGCCGAGGGCGGAGCAGCCGGCCACCAGCAGGCAGACCGCCGCGGTGAGGGCCGCGGTGCGCAGGCGTCCGGGGGAGTGGGCGGGTGGGGGAGATGTACTCATGGGGGTCGCGGCACCTCGCTGTGCGGCCGAGCAGGAGGAACGGGGCGAGGTGGGGACCGTCGCCGCGCGTGGGTGCGCCAACCGGGTGAACCTCGCCTGGCCGGAGCAAACCGTGTGTGGCCGCTGGTAGTCAAGTGACCTGCGACCTGGCGTGAGTTGTCGGTGCCGCATCGTGATGATCGGGGCGGGCGAGAAGGAGCGCCCGGTGTCCGGCCCCGGTGCGGACGGGGACGCGGCGCGGGCTCCGCGCCCTCGTCGGCCGGCCGGTCCGGCCTGGCGAGAGGACGGGCGCGGGCACGCGAACACAGGGCCGCAAGGAAGCTGACCTGACGGTGAGTTATCGTATACAGGGGGTTAGGGTGGGCGGCACGGCCTGCCGAGTTCCAGCCCAGGAGAGTTCATCCGATGGCGAGGCAGCTACGCGCCGAGCAGACCCGCGCGACGATCCTCGGAGCCGCCGCCGATCTGTTCGACCGTCACGGCTACGAGTCGACCAGCCTGAGCGAGATCGTCGCCCATGCCGGAGTCACCAAGGGCGCCCTGTACTTCCACTTCGCGGCGAAGGAAGACCTCGCGCACGCCATCATGGAGCTCCAGTCCAGAACCGCGCGCCGCCTGGCGACGGAGCTGGACGGCAGGGGGTACACCTCCCTGGAGGCGCTGATGCGCCTGACCTTCGGCATGGCCCGGCTGTGCGAGGAGGGGCCGGTCCTGCGGGCCGGGCTGCGGCTCGCCACCGGGGGAGTGGCGGTACGGCCGCCGCTGTCGCACCCCTTCACCGAGTGGCGGGACATCGCCACGTCCTGGCTCCTGGACGCCGTCCGGCAGTCCGACGTGCACCCGGACATCGATGTCGACTCCGTGGCCCACACCCTCGTCTGCTCCATCGTGGGCACCCGCGTGGTGGGCGGCACCCTCGAACCGTCCGCGCGGCAGCCCCGCCGCCTGGCCGGGATGTGGCACATCCTGATCCGCGGCACGGTGCCGGTGACCCGACGCGCACGCTACCTCACCCTCGCGGCGCGCCTGGAACAGGAGACGGCCACGGTCTGAACCACCACGTCCGCCGCCGCGGGCCGCGGTGTGCCACTGTGTCCGCCACGGCCCGCCGTCGCACGGCCTGCGACCGCCGGCTGGGGCCTCCCGGCGTCCGCCGCCGGGCTGACGGCGTCTGCCACCGCCCGCCGCCTCACGGCCCGCTGTCGCATGCCTGCCACTCGGCCGCTGTGGTGTGCCGCTGTCCGCCACGGCCCGCCGTCGCACGGCCTGGGACCGCCGGCTGGGGCCTGCCGGCGTCCGCTGCCGCCGGGCTGAGGGCGTCTGCCACCACCGCCCGCCGCCTCACGGCCCGCTGTCGCATGCCTGCCACTCGGCCGCTGTGGTGTGCCGCTGTCCGCCACGGCCCGCCGTCGTACGGCCTGGGACCGCCGGCTGGAGTCTGCCGGCGTCCGCCGCACCGCGCCGCACGGCCTGCGGCCGTAGACTCCGGCCCGCCGCCGGCCAGGCCCGTCGGGTCGCGCCACGGGCCGGTTCCGCTCCGCCCTCCGCGCACGGTGCGCGCGATACGGTGAGGCGCATGCCCGAGACCCCCGCGCCCGCGCCCGCCCCCGTCATCCTCGGCAACGAGCCCGGGTCCTTCCCCCACGGCGTGCTGGCCGAGCGGCACCCGGCCATCATCCGGCAGGTGCGGGAGGCGTTCCCCTACGACCCCGAACGGCAACGCGCGCTCGACGCGTTGCTGGCGAACTGCACCCGGGGCGGCATCGAGCCCCTGCCCGCCGACGCCCACGACCGGGAGCGGTGGACGGCCTGGGGGATGGACACGTACGTCGGCCGGTCCTGGTTCGACGTGCCCTGGCTCTGGGCCGAGAGCTACTTCTACCGGCGGCTCCTCGACGTCGTCGGCTACTTCGGCGCCGGCGCCTGGCAGGGCGTCGACCCCTTCCGCCCCGCCAAGCTCGCCGAACTCGACGCCCCGGAGACGGACGGGGAACTCGCCGCGCTCGACGGCCTCGCCGACCTGTCCGCCGACGAGCAGAACTGCGCCCTGCTGCACGGCTCGCTCTGGGGCAACCGCGCGGACCTCGGCTTCCGCCTCTCCACGACCGGGCCCGGAACCGGCACCGAGGACGAGACGCGGGCCCTGGTCGCCGACGACAGCGACGCGCTCTGGGCGCTGCTCCCGCCCCCCGGCGCCGACACCGCCCGCACCGGCACCTCCGGCCCGAAGACCCTGTGCCTCGTCGCCGACAACGCCGGCCGCGAACTGGTCCCCGACCTGCTCCTCGTCTCGCACCTCCTCGCCGAGGGGCGGGTCGACCGGGCCGTCCTGCACGTCAAGCCGTATCCGTACTACGTCTCCGACGCCACCACCGCCGACGTGCTGGACGCGCTGCGGAGGCTCGTCGTGGCGGGCGGGGCAGCCGCCGCGTACGGCGGGCGGCTGTGGGCCGCGCTGACCGACGGCCGCGTCACCGTCCGCGCCCACCCCTTCTCCTGTGCCCCGCTGCCCTACGCGGACATGCCCGCCGACCTGCGGGAGGAGTTCGCCGCGGCCACGGTGACCGTCCTCAAGGGCGACCTGAACTACCGTCGCCTGGTGGGCGACCGGTGGTGGCCACCGACCACCCCCTTCGCGGACGTCACCGCCTACTTCCCGGGCCCGGTCGCCGCGCTGCGCACCCTGAAGTCCGACGTGATCACCGGTCTGGCCGCGGACACGGAGGCCGCGCTGGTGGCGAGCGGGGAACAGCGTTGGCGGACGAGCGGAACGCACGCGCTGATCCAGGTCAGGCGCTGAGCGGCTGCGCCCCGGAGGGGTGAACCCGGCCGGTGCCCCGGAGGGCGCGGGTCGGTGAGAGTTCCCGGCTTCCGCCCTGATTCACGCGATGGTGTGATCATGTCCCGCCGCGTGGATGTGCCCGAAGGGCCATGGGTAGGGCCCGGCCATGACGCGACAGCCCTTCGAACTCCCGCACTTCTACCTGCCGCACCCCGCGCGGCTGAACCCGCATCTCGACGAGGCCCGCGCCCACTCGAGCACATGGGCACGCGAGATGGGGATGCTGGAGGGCTCCGGGGTCTGGGAGCAGTCCGACCTCGACGCACACGACTACGGCCTGCTCTGCGCCTACACCCACCCCGACTGCGACGGGCCGGCGCTCTCCCTCATCACCGACTGGTACGTGTGGGTCTTCTTCTTCGACGACCACTTCCTGGAGAAGTTCAAGCGCACCCAGGACCGTGCCGGCGGCAAGGCCCACCTCGACCGGCTGCCCCTGTTCATGCCGCTCGACCTCGCCACCGGGATGCCCGAGCCGGAGAACCCGGTCGAGGCCGGCCTCGCCGACCTGTGGGCACGCACGGTGCCGGCGATGACGGCCGGCTGGCGCCGGCGTTTCGCCGTCGCCACCGAGCACCTGCTCAACGAGTCCCTGTGGGAGCTGTCCAACATCAACGAGGGGCGGGTCGCCAACCCGGTCGAGTACATCGAGATGCGCCGCAAGGTCGGCGGCGCCCCCTGGTCGGCCGGGCTCGTGGAGTACGCGACCGCGGAGGTGCCCGCCGCCGTCGCCGGCACAAGGCCGCTCAGGGTACTGATGGAGACGTTCTCCGACGCCGTCCACCTGCGCAACGACCTCTTCTCCTACCAGCGCGAGGTCGAGGACGAGGGCGAGCTCAGCAACGGCGTGCTGGTGCTGGAGACCTTCTTCGGCTGCACCACCCAGGAGGCCGCCGAGCTGGTCAACGACGTCCTCACCTCCCGGCTGCACCAGTTCGAGCACACCGCGTTCACCGAGGTGCCCGCCGTGGCCCTGGAGTGCGGCCTGACGCCCGCCGAGGTGGCCGCCGTGGGGGCGTACACGAAGGGCCTCCAGGACTGGCAGTCCGGCGGCCACGAATGGCACATGCGCTCCAGCCGGTACATGAACGAAGGGGCGCGCACCACCGCGCCCTGGCAGGCGCTGACGGGGCCCGGCACCTCCGCGGCGAACGTCGGGGCGCTGCTCGCCGCGGCGGGCACCGAGCGGGCGCGCCCCTACACGCACGTGCCCTTCCAGAAGGTCGGTCCCTCGATCATCCCCGACATCCGCATGCCGTTCCCGCTGGAGCTGAGCCCCGCCCTGGACGGCGCCCGACGGCACCTGCTCGAGTGGTCGCACCGGATGGGCTTCCTGAGCGAGGGGGTCTGGGACGAGGACAAGCTCGCCAGCTGCGACCTCCCGCTGTGCGCCGCCGGCCTCGACCCGGACGCCACCCAGGACCAGCTCGACCTCGCCTCCGGCTGGCTGGCTTTCGGCACCTACGGTGACGACTACTACCCGCTCGTCTACGGCCACCGCCGGGACCTGGCCGCCGCCCGGCTCACCACGGCCCGCCTGTCGGCCTGCATGCCGCTCGGCGGGGAGCCGGTCCCGCCGCCCGCCAACGCCATGGAGCGTTCCCTGATCGACCTGTGGGCGCGCACCACCGCCGGCATGACCCCCGAGGAGCGGCGTCCCCTGAAGACGGCCGTCGACACGATGACGGAAGCCTGGGTGTGGGAGCTGTCCAACCAGATCCAGAACCGCGTCCCCGACCCGGTGGACTACCTGGAGATGCGGCGCGCGACCTTCGGCTCCGACCTCACCCTGGGCCTGTGCCGCGCCGGACACGGCCCGGCCGTGCCGCCCGAGGTCTACCGCAGTGGACCCGTCCGGTCCCTGGAGAACGCGGCGATCGACTACGCGTGCCTCCTCAACGACGTCTTCTCCTACCAGAAGGAGATCGAGTACGAGGGCGAGGTCCACAACGCGATCCTCGTCGTGCAGAACTTCTTCGGCGTCGACTATCCGACCGCGCTCCCCGTCGTGCAGGACCTGATGAACCAGCGCATGCGTCAGTTCGAGCACGTCGTCGCGCACGAACTGCCCATCGTCTACGACGACTTCCAGCTCTCGGAGGAGGCGCGGACGATCATGCGGGGCTATGTGACCGACCTGCAGAACTGGATGGCCGGCATCCTCAACTGGCACCGGAACGTCACGCGGTACAAGGCCGAGTACCTGGCCGGCCGCACCCACGGCTTCCTCCCCGGCCGGCCACCGGCCGTGCCCGTCCCGAGGAGTCCCCTGACGAGCGGTCCGAGGACCACGGCACTGCCCGCCCTCGGCTGACGCGCCCGGGACGCGCGGAGGGCCGCCGTTCCCGGCTCGTGCCGCGTGCTCCGTCGCCGCCGCCTCCGCGGGGCCGGCCGACGGGGCACGGGCGCGAGCCTGCGTGCCGGCCGAGGCGCAAGGGGACGCGCCCCTGACCGCGCCGGCCGGCGGTCAGTCTCACTCGTTCGTGGCTCGTCACGCGCCGGCGCGCCGGGTAGAGCACCTGCCGGAGGCGATCCATGGAACAGACAGCACTGCGTCCCAAGCCGATGCCCGGCCGGGAGCCGGGGACCGGCACCGCGCCCGGCCCCGACCGGCGGCCGCACGCCGACGGCCGGCGTCACCGGCGGCTCACCACCGTCCTGCTCGTCCTGCTCGCCGCCACGGTCCTGCTCCTGGCCGGGGCCGGACTCGGCACGGTGGGTGCCACCGTGATCGGCATGGGCGAGCTCGCCGAACTCCAGCGGCAGGAGGCGGCAGCGTCGGCGCGGGGGCCGGCGGCCGGGGTG
>NZ_JAGMUE010000170.1:0-1351 GCF_019049165.1 Streptomyces sp. AC627_RSS907 | reverse complement strand
ACGGGGGGCCGGTCCGCCCCGGCGCATCCCCAGGCCGGTCCCTCCCCGGCGCCGCCCGCCGCGACCCTCGGCGTCGAGGCCGTGGACGACGAGAGGCCGGGAGCCCTGGTGGTGGGTGTCCACGAGCCCGGCCCCGGGCACGAGGCGGGTCTGGTCCGGGGCGACGTGCTCCTGACGTTCGGCACGACCCGCGTCGACTCCGCCGCCGACCTCGCGCGCGCCGTGGCCCGCGCCCGGCCGGGCAAGGAGGTCACGGTCACCGTGCGCCACGTCAGCGGCGGATACCAGCAGCTGACGGTCGTACCGGGCGTCGTCACATGACCGTGCGGAAGTGGCTCGTGAGGCGTCCGGTGCCGTCCAGCACGTGGTAGGCGAGCCCGACCGGGGCGTCCCGGTCCGCGACCTGCTCGCCCTCCCAGGGAAGCCGCAGGGTCCATGTCACTCCCGGGCCGACGACCAGGGGCCGACCGGCGAACGCGGTGGCGGCGGGCGTGTGGGCGTGCCCCGTGATCACCCCGGAGATCTCGGGCCGGCGGTCCAGCAGCGCCGTGAGGCGTTCCGGGGCGCGCAGCAGGCAGGAGTCGGGCAGGGGGTGGTGCAGGGCAGTCGGCGGGTGGTGGAAGGCGAGGACGGCCGGGCGCTCGCCGTCGAGTTCGTCGAGCGTGTCCTCGATCCAGTCGTACGTCTCCTCGTCCAGCTCTCCCTCGTCGCTCCCCGGGATGCTGGAGTCGCACATCAGGACCGCTCCGCCGTCGAAGACGTGCACCTCGTTGACCGGTCCGTCGGCGGCGGGGCGGCCCAGCAGCGCCTTGCGGTAGGGGGCGCGGCTGTCGTGGTTGCCCGGGCAGGTGAGCACGCGGAACGGGGCGGAGCCGTCGCGCAGCCCGAGGATGCGGGCGGCCTCCTCGTACTCCGCCTCCGTGCCGTGGTCCGCGATGTCCCCGGTCACCAGGAGCGCGTCCACGCGTCCCGGCAGCCGCCACAGCCGGTCGCGCACGCGCTCGGCGCGCTCGGTCGCCCGCGGGCTGCCGTCCAGGTGCAGATCGCTGATGTGCGCGAGTACGAGCACGGTGCCGTCTCCTTCGGACGCCCGGACCGGGCACCCCGTTGCTAACGCTTGCATCGCATCCAAGCATTAGTCGTGGTGGTCGATCAATGCCAATCGGCTCGCGCCGCCCCCTTGCCGAGGGCAGGATGCTGCCCGTAGACCCTTCATCGTCCAGCCCCATCACCCCCAGCCCCATCACCCCAGCCCCATCACCGCCCACTCCCACCACCGCCCACGGAGGCCCGGATGACCGGCAGTACGCCTGCTCCCTTCACCGCAGACGACTATCGGGCCCGCATGGGC
>NZ_JAGMUE010000169.1:0-392 GCF_019049165.1 Streptomyces sp. AC627_RSS907 | reverse complement strand
CGAAGTTACGGGGGCATTTTGCCGAGTTCCTTAACCATAGTTCACCCGAACGCCTCGGTATTCTCTACCTGACCACCTGAGTCGGTTTAGGGTACGGGCCGCCATGAAACTCGCTAGAGGCTTTTCTCGACAGCATAGGATCATCCACTTCACCACAATCGGCTCGGCATCAGGTCTCAGACTATTGCCAGGCGGATTTACCTACCTGACGTCCTACACCCTTACCCCGGGACAACCACCGCCCGGGATGGACTACCTTCCTGCGTCACCCCATCACTCACCTACTAACCGCTTGGTCCGGCGGCTCCACCACTTTCCATTCCCCGAAGGGTCCGGAACGGCTTCACGGCCTTAGCATCACGATGCTCGATGTTTGACGCTTCACAGCGGGT
>NZ_JAGMUE010000168.1:76712-128177 GCF_019049165.1 Streptomyces sp. AC627_RSS907 | reverse complement strand
GCCACCGAACACCGTCCACCAGCCGCCGACGACCCGGCGACCTGCGACTCACACCCGCCGCAGGAAGCAACGACTCCAACACAGACCACTGCTCATCAGAAAGATCCCCACGCCCCACAACGTGATCATCACAGCACGAGGCGTGGATCAGAATCCCGACCTAAAACACGGCCTAGGCCGGGTGGCGCGCAGGAGGCGTTGGGCCCACCTTATGTCCCACCACGCCAGGCATCTGACCGACAGAGCCATAGATACAGCCACCGGCTCGGAGGGCGCGCTCCGTGAGCTGGCTGGGTCGCAACGGCGCAATGTCGTCGGCGCGGGTCCGATGGGTGCTCTCTGTCGTCGCCGTCCACCGGAGCCTCCCTCGTCCAGTGCTGGGGAGTGGCGTTGCTCCCGTCAGTCTCGGTCGCGGAGTCAGTGCTGTCTCAGGCTTGGATGCCGTCCCGTGACGGCGCGTCTTGAAAGAACGCGCGCAGGGGCTCATCGATGGCACGTTTGCAGCTGGCGCAGTCGGCTGCGGCATCAAGACGAGGTGCGAGGTCTTCCGTGTCGATAGGAGTGAGAATGAGCCAGCGAAGGACTGCCTGTCGCACGATCAGCCTGAGTTCGCGTAGTTCGGCCAGCTTCTCACTCTCTTCTTGCTCTATGAGCAGGTCTCCGTGTACGTACTTGGAGCGCGTACTGTAGGCCTTCTGCACTGCGTTCTGGACGAGTTCGCGCAGGCGTGGGGTGGGGAATAGGGCGGCTGTGCGAGTCTGGATTTTTTTACTGATTCCCTCGTGCTTGTCGTTGGGGCTGGCCATCAGGGCTTCGAGCGCGATGACGTAGTCCAGGTGCAGTTCGTCGGCCTCTTGTTCCCATACGCCGTTGTCGCTGTGGGTACGTTGGTAGGCCTGCTGCAGGTGTCGGGCAGCCCGCTCAAGGCGGCGGGCGCGTTTCCTGGGCAGCTTTCGGCCGCTGGTGGCTCCGTCCATGACGGCGTCGATCTTTGCTGTCACTGCGGAACAGAATGCCTGCATCCGCGGTAGATCGGCTGAGGTGACGCAGAAGCCGCCTGCCTCACGAGTTTCAGACTCTTGTGAGATGCCCCGTGTTTCGTAGAGTCCGGCGATCTTGTTTCAGGCGGACTGTGGGGTGTCTTCCTGTTGTTGCCACCAGGCGCGTTCGTACTCGGCGGGCGGTACGTAGTCGAGGGCGGAGTGGAGCCGTTCCTCGTTGTACCAGGCGACCCACTGGAAGATCGCTCGTTCCACTTGGTCGACGTCCCGCCAAGGGCCCTGCATCTCGATCAGCTCGGCCTTGAAGGTTCCGTTCAGGGCTTCGGCCATCGCGTTGTCATAGCTGTCCGCGACCGAGCCGACCGAGGCCGAGGCTCCGATCTCGGACAGCCTCTCGGTATAGCGAATTGATACGTATTGCGACCCGCGGTCGCTGTGATGAATGAGGCCAGAGTCCTTCTTGATCTTCCGTCTCCACAACGCCATTTCCAGTGCGTCCAGAGGCAGTTCGGTTCGCATGTGGTTCGCAACTTGCCAGCCGACGATCATGCGTGAGTACACATCCAGGACGAACGCCACGTACGCCCAGCCCGACCAGGTGCGGACATACGTCATGTCCGTCACCCACAGCTGATCCGGTCGCGAGGCGGTGAAGTCACGGTCGACCAGGTCCGGCGGGCGGGGCGCCGACGGCTCCGGCACGGTGGTCCTCCGCCGCTGCCCGCGGATCACGCCCTCCAGGCCCAGCTCGTCCATCAGCCGCTCGACGGTGCAGCGGGCCACGACGACGCCCTTGCGCCGCAGGGCGCGGGTGATCCGCCGGACCCCATAGGTGCCGCCCGACTCGGCGTGAACCTGCTCGATCAGCCGCATGAGCTGCTCGTCACGGAGCCGGCGCGCCGACTTCGGCCGCTTCTTGCGCGCGTAGTAGGCGGACTCGGACCAGCCGAGCACCCGGCGTACGGGCCCGACCCCGAAGCCGCTGTCCTTCAGGCTGTCGATCACCTGGTCGGCCTCGTCCGGGGACGGTCGAGCTCCTGGGCAAAAAGCGCACTCGCCGCTTTGAGGATCTCGTTCGCCCGCCTCAACTCCGTTACCCCCTTGCGGAGTTGCTTCAACTCGGCAAGCTCGGTACTGGTCAGCCGGTCGTCGCGTTCGCCGGCGTCCGCCTCGGCCTGGCGGACCCAGCCGCGCAGGGCCTCCTTGTGGATGCCAAGGTCCTTCGCGACATGCGCGATCGGACGGCCGGTGGTGCGAACCTCGCGGACGGCCCGCTCACGGAGCTCGTCCGGGTACTTACGTGGTGCTGGCACTGCTCGTGGTTCTCCTTCGGGCCAGGATCATAAGCCTGGCTTCAGGGACTCCACGAAACCGGGGTCAGCTCAGCCGGACCGTGCAGGCCCAAGGCACTCTGCCCGGCCTTTACCGGCTGTTCGGCGTGTGGATGCGGGTGGCAGGGTCCCTGACCAACCAGGCACCGTACTGCTGACCGTCACGCGAGCGTGCCACGGTCAGCGGCTTCCGGCCTGCCTCGCGCACACCGTCGTCATTGGGATGAACCCTACGAGCAGGGGTTGTGCTCGGTGGGCCTGAGCGCTATCAGGTGAGATACGCGCGTCCGGGCCCTTGGAGTGCCGGTCCACCAGGCGTTGAGGCGGTGGAAGTTCATAGCGGTGGCCGTGAGCTGATGCTGTAGCCGAGCCTTGGCCAGGCCGCGATACCGACATTGGCGCAGGCCGAAGGCTCGAACACCTTGAGAGATCGTGCCTTCGACACCGGCCCGGTGTGCGTACTGCTCCCTCCACTCCTGAGTGTCTTCCTGGGCGCGTGCCTGCTGAATCGCCTCATACTCCGCTTGTGGCCGGAGGGTGATCCGACGGCCCATGTCCCATCTGCTGTTGGAACGGGTGCACTGCTCTCTGCTCTTGCAGGGACGGCAGGCAACCGGTGGGAACCGTACTCGGATCACGGCTGCCCCCTCCTGGGAGCGGTCTTCGGCCCAACGGCTGCTGGTCGCGCCGTTGGGACAGGTCACCTGCCGGTTCTCCCAGTCGATGGCGAAGTCCGCCTGGGAGAAGCCGCCGTCCTTGGTCTGCCAGCTGGTGGAGGCGAGGATTGGACCCACCAGATTCACTTTGTGGTTTTGGCAGGCGGTGACCACTTCCCTGGCCGTTGCGTACCCCGCGTCGACCAGGTGGCGGTCGGGCAGGAGGTCGCGCTCGGCAAGGTGAGCGTGAATCGGGGCAACCAGCCGCACGTCCTGGACGGTGGAGTCGGTCGTGGCGACGTGTGTGATCAGGTTTGGGCTGTCCGGCTCGCAGGTCTCGGTGAGGTGGACCTTGTAGCCGTCCCAGAAGATGCCGCGCTTCACGCTGCCCCGGGCGTCAGTGTCGTAGGGCGTGACCAGCCGCTCCGCGCCCGGCGGGCGGTCCTTGAAATGCCGGCGATGGACTTGTCCCTTATCGACGAAGTACTGCTGGATCCACATCTGCCGAAGGGTCTGCACCCGGCTAAGCAGCCGTAGGGACGCAGGGGCGTCCGGGCGGTGCACGGCCTCAAGGAGAGCCAGCCCATCGGTGCCGATCTGCTCGAGCAGCTCCGTCTGCTTCGTCTTTCCCTTGGGCAGACGGGTGTCTTCGAACCGGATCGCGTACCGATCGAACCAGTCGGATGGCACCCACCCTGCCAGCCACTCCGGCTCGTCTGCGGCCACGCTGTTCAATGCAGCCCGGAGCGTCTCACCGAGCCGTACCAGTCCGTTGATCTGCCGGGCGGCGGACAGCACGATCGTGGAGTCCGTGCGCGCACGGCCGCCGGCCTTGAGCAAGCCGCGTTCCACGGCGGCTTCAAGGACCTGGTCCAGGAGCTGGATCCCGGCGTCTCCGGCGATCAGCCGGTCTTGGAACTCGGTGAGCACCGAGTGATCAAAGCCGGGATCGACCAGCTCCAGTCCCAGCAGGTACTTCCAGTCCAGCCGTCCGCGCACGGCGTCCGCGGCCTGTCGGTCCGAGAGTCCCTCGGCGAACTGCATGACCGACACAAGCGCCAGCCTGCCCGGCAACCACGCTGGCTTTCCCCTCACCGGGTACAGCCCGTCGAAGTCTGCGTCCGAGAACAGCTCGCCCAACTCGTCACGGATCCGCATCGCCAGGCTTCCCTTCGGGAACGCAGCCCGGGCCACCCGGGCCGTCTCCTCAGGAACCCCGCCAGCCCTCTTGGCGCGCAGCGACACCCCGACACCCTCCCCAAACGCGATGACGGCCTTCACAACCACAACGGGTCCTGAAGGCCGGCGTCACGTTCAGGCACTGGATTCGCCAACAGTGTCGCTGCAATGCCGGGGTGTGGTCGGCGCATCACCCGCAGATGAACACCGCGGTGGCGCCGTTGGGCAGGTCCTGCTCGTGGCTGCCGCCGGAGAAGATGTTGCTCACCGACCTATGATGCGATCCCGGCCCTCCACCTGCTTGGAGAAGACGCATGACGGTTGCGAGCACCGGCAAAGTGGTCGTGAACAGGGTGATGTCGCTCGATGGGTTCATCGCCGGTCCTGGCCACACAATGGACTGGATCTTCGAGCACATGACGTCGGCGACGTTCCCGGAGGTCATGGCGGCCACGGGCGCCATGCTCATCGGCCGGGGCACGTACGAGGTCGGCAAGCGCATGTCCGACGAGAACACCGGCTACGACGGCGGGGCGCAGTTCGTCCTCACCCACCTCCCGCCCGACGAACCGGACCCCAACGTCACCTTCCTCACCTGCGACATCGAGGAAGCCGTGGCCACGGCACGCCGCGCCGCCGGCGACAAGGACCTGGAGATCCTCGGCGCCGACGTGGCCGCCCAGTGCCTGCAGCGCGGCCTCGTCGACGAGATCCTGGTGTACGTGCTGCCGGTGCTGCTCGGCGACGGCGTCCGCTTCGCGCCGCCGGGCCTCGACCGGATCGACCTGGAACCGTTCAGCAACGTCCAGTCGGGCGGGGTCACCATGCTGCGCTTCCGCGTGCGCAAGTAGGCACGGTCACAGCTACCAGCTTGCACGCTCGCCAACTGAATTGCTCAGTCGCACGGGGACGCGGC
This sequence comes from Streptomyces sp. AC627_RSS907, assembly GCF_019049165.1. Taxonomy (NCBI): domain Bacteria; kingdom Bacillati; phylum Actinomycetota; class Actinomycetes; order Kitasatosporales; family Streptomycetaceae; genus Streptomyces; species Streptomyces sp. AC627_RSS907. The sequence continues at coordinate 123,094 of NZ_JAGMUE010000168.1, read as the reverse complement.
GCTCGTGGCAGGCGCCTGGCTACAGCTCGATGTCGAGCCGCTCCACGTCGGTGAACTCCACGCCCAGCCCGTGCGCGCGGCTGTTGTTGGCGCGGAAATACATCTGGGCGAGGCCGTCGGCCGCGATCTGCTGGAGCTGCTGCTCGGTGGCGCCCTGCTCCCGCGCGGTGAACAGCTGGTCCGCGAAGGCGGGTGGCAGCGCCTGGGTGATCTCCTCCCGGGCGGACTCCAGCACTCGCTTGGTCAGCTGCCGGAGCAGCCTGCCCTCCCCAGTCAGCTGCAGGCCCTCCGACCGGGCCCGGTCCACAAGTATCGCAACCAACTGCTCGTCACTCGCCGCCACGGCCTCCGCCCGCCGGCTCGCTGCCCGGCATCTGCTCGATGGTGGTGTCGCTCATCTGGCGTCTCCTTGATCATCGGATCCGCCGATCATTGAACACTCTCGATCGTGGACCTGGGTCGACCAGGCGCCGCATCCCGGGCAGGTGGCGCCGGCCGTGGTGCATTGCGCGTCGACACGCACTATCCCGATATCCGCGTTCACCGACAGCACCGCGACGTCCGCGATCGCCGGGAACAGCAGCTTCTCCAGCCAAAGCACAACCTCTTCCGCACGGACCACGGCCTATTTTCGGGCGACTTCGCATGCCGCTTGGGAAAGCTCAATCGTCACACAGCGTGGCCACTGCACGAAAGCTGAGCCAGAACCCGAGTGCCGACAGCACACGCCCGGGGCTGGGGGCGCGCTGAGGGATCCCCTTGGCCGGCGACGGTGGCCGGGCGCCATCCGCCGAGGAGAATCGCTGCATGCGGATTCTGATCATCACTGCCGGTTCACGTGGGGATGTCGCGCCCTTCACGGGCCTGGGGCGGCGCTTGCTGGACGCCGGCCTTCAGGTCGCCGTGGCCGCTCACGCGTCCTTCGCTGCACTCATCGACGGGTGTGGTCTCGACTACCGGCCTGTGCCGGGAGACCCGCAGGGGCTGATCCGGGACTGGTCCCGGGTGGCGTCGCGGGAGGAGGCCCAGGCGCTGACGAGGGCGTACGCGGACGGGCTCGCCGACGGGGTGGCGGAAGCCGTGGCGGGCGGGGCCGACCTGCTGCTCACGGCCTCCGGCCCAGCGCCGCTCGGCCGGACGGCCGGCGAAGCGCTCGGCATCCCTGTCATCGGCACCTACCTCGTACCGGCTTTCGCCACCGGAGCATTCGCGCTGCCCAACGCACGCAGCACCGCCGGCGGCCCGGGGCCGGAGGGCAACCTCGCCGCAGGTCGGGACGTGGTGCGGCGCGCGGAAGGGGTCTTCGCGGGCGCCGTGACCCGGCTGCGCGCCCACCTCGGGCTGCCCGGCGCCGGCGCGTCATCGTCATCGGGGGAGATCCGGCCGGTCCTCCACGGCTTCAGCCCCTTGGTGGTGCCGCGCCCCGGGGACTGGCCGTCGCGGGTCGAAGTATCGGGTTACTGGTGGCCCGCGCGGCCGGACGGGTGGCGCCCCCCGGCCGAACTGGTCGACTTCCTCCAGGCCGGTCCGCCGCCGGTGTTCATCGGGTTCGGCAGCATGGCGCCAGGGCAGGGGGAACGGCTCAGTGAGCTGGTGGCTGCGGCTGTAGGGCAGGCGGGGGTGCGTGCGGTGGTGCAGGCGGGGTGGGCCGAACTGAGTGGCTGGGGCGACGACGTCCTGGCCATCGGCGACGTCCCGCACGACTGGCTGTTCCCTCGCACCGCCGCCGTCGTCCATCACGCCGGGGCGGGTACGACCGGAGCCGGACTGCGGGCCGGAGTGCCCGCTGTGGCCGTTCCCGTCATGGCCGACCAGCCGTTCTGGGCGTCTCGGTTGTACGAGCTGGGGGTCGCCCCCCGGCCTGTGCCGTTCCAGGACCTGACCGCCGAAGCTCTCAGGGACGCGATAACGGCCTGCCTGTCCGAGCCGGCCCACCGACGCCGCGCGACCGAACTCGCTCACCGCATCACAGCAGAGGACGGCGCCGCCGCGGTGCTCACCCACATCGGCTCAGGGGGCGCCGGGTGAATCCGAGGAATGCTCCACCACCGTGCTGCGGAGCCAAGCCGTCCGAGGCACTCCGCCGTATCCAGTGCTGCCGAAACTCGCGAACAACTCGAACGCCACCGTCCCTCGGACGCCTCCCAAAAGTCGTGGACAAATGCTGCCTGAAGTCGTGAACGAAGCCACCCCACCCCTGCTCTGTTCCCAAGTCTGCTTGTCCGGGACGATTTGTCTGCCCGTGCAGCGATCCGTACGACCCTTGATGGTGCGGGAGCGCGGGGCGCGCCTACGGCAGGGGGGTTGCATGTGCCGTAGCGGCATGTGGTCCAGTAGGCGGCGAGCTCGACATTGAGAGGTTCCCGCGCATGCCCCTTCCTGCGATTCCCCGCCGGGTCAAGATCGGTGACGCCGCCGCGTTCGCCGGGACCACACCCCGCGCCATCCGCCACTATCACGCCATCGGGCTCCTCCCCGAACCCGAACGCGGCAGCGACGGCCGGCGTCGCTACGTATACGACGACATGATCCGCTTGCTGTGGATCCGCAGGATGGCTGAGGCGGGTATCTCCCTGGACGACATCCGGGCCGGCTTTGAGGGCGTCACCGGCATCGAGCAGTCCCTGGCCCGGCTGGAGGAGTCCCTCGTCTCCAAGGCGGCCGCCGTCGAAGCCCAGCGGGCCGCCGTGCACCGCCTCCGCGAGGTGGGCAGCCCCCTGGGCCTGCTCTCACCGCTGGTCAGTGGCCGCCTGCATGATCTGCCGCCCGGGTCCCTGCGCCCGGCCGATCTCGATACCCTTCTGGTCACGGAGCGTATCTTCGGCTCCCTGGGCGCCGCCTTCCAGGCCAACCGGTTCATCGTCCTGGCCACCCACCCCGAGCTGCGGGCCGAGGAAGACCGCCTGGCCGAGGCCGAGGCGGCCCTGGACGACGCCGTGTCCCCCGACGATCCCCGCATCGAAGACCTGGCTGTCCAGCGGTGTGCTCATGAGACCGCCTTGGGAGCCACCATCGACAGCTCCGGCCTGGACGAGGCCCTCGACGGCCTCCTGGACCAGGAGGACGAGCACGCCGGCGAGGAGGAAGGCGAGGCGAGGATGAGCCCGATGGAGGCCATCGGCAAGATGCCGTACGGCTTCTCCCCGGCCCGCGTCCGGTACGAGGAACGTGTCATCGAACTGCTTCACCCGGCCGATCAGGGCGGCGACACCCCACGGACCTGCTGACAGGAATCGACGCTCGGGGCGAGCCCGGCAAGAGCAGCCCGGAATGGTGCAGCACGAACGTAACCGCGGTGCCTCCGGCGGCCGTTGGGCACTAGGTGAAGAGAGCCGAAGAGCACGCCTGCCCGCTTGTCCACCAGTGCCGTCTGCCACTGTCCACGCGCACCGTCAACCACCTCGCCGGTCCGCTGCGGCGCCGTTTCTGACGGCTATCCGGTCCCGGTGGCGGATCCTGCCGCCCGGGAAGATCGCGGTGATCGCCCTGGCCGTACTGCGCCACGACCAGCGCCTGGCCGACATGGCCGGCGGCGACAACATCTCCGAGTCCACCGTCCGGCGCTGGCGCGACGAGGCGATCGGACTGCTCGCCGCACAGGCCCCGCGCCTGGACCGCGCGTGCAAGAAGAACGCCCGGCAGGGTGGGGAGGTCGTCCTGATCGACGGCACCCTCATTCCCACCCAGCGCCGCACCGGGAAGGCCGACCGCAAGAACTACTCCGGCAAGCACCGCCACCACGGCCTGCACTTCCTCGCCCTCACCGTCGAACGGGCACCGGTCGAGCACGGATTCGCCCACCTCAAGAACTGGCGAATCCTCGCAAAACTCCGCACCGGCCCCGCCCACGCCACCCAAATCCTGCGCGCCCTGCTCGTCCTGACGAACCTCGAAGTCAACCGCTGACGGACGATCTTCTCCGCAGACTCCCGCCCACGACCAGCACGAGCACCCCGGAACACGGTCACACCAGCCCCGCTGACCAGCGATTTTCAGGTTGGCCGAGGCTCACTCCCCCACCGCACCGGTGCACCGGGGTGGAGTCCACCCGATGTGCACCACCGTGGTCTCCACTATCCGGATGGACTCCACTCCCTACCCAGCCGCCGAGCCGCGCCCGAGGGCGCGGTGCAGTTCACCGTGCCCACTCATCCCTAGCGGGCGGCCCCGCACGGAGCGCCACGGGTTCGGCCGGCCGCCGGGGTACTGCCGAGAGCGGGAGCGGCGTCGGTCCGGCGGCGGCTTCGGCGACGGGTACAGCGCCGCGCGCAGCCGGGCCGCGTCGGCGAGCTGCTCCAGGCGCTCGCGCTGCTCCGGCGAGAGGTGCGGCGGGGTCGGGTGGACCATCGGGCCTCCGTGCTTCGGTGGGTTCGCTCCACTGCACCATCGCTGTCTGCGTGGCCTGCGTGGCCGCTCGCGCGGTCCTCGTCCCGACAGGCACTCCGGCGACTTCGCCCGTCGTCCCATGAGATGGGCACGAGCTGCGGACCCTCGCGGACGCGAACGCGTCGGCGCCCACGGACATTTGGTCCGTGGGCACCGGTGCGATCAGCGGTCGGCGGTCAGCTCGCTTTCATGCCCTGGAGGTCACTGAGCGACAGCTCGTTCGTGCCACGGTCCGCCGCCTTGCTCTGTGTCCACGCGAGGATCGCCGGGTGGGCGTCCTCGTACAGGGCGCCGGCGATCGTGTGCTGCCCGTCGGTGGTGGCTACCTCGGCGAGGTAGGCGGCCAGGGCGTGCGGGCCGCCGCCGCTGTACCCGATCTCGTAGCCCAGGGCGTTCCTCTGCGGAAGGAGCGAGAGCACGCCCTTGTCCGTCCGGGCCCAGAACAGACTGCGGCCTGTGTAGAAGCGGCTGAAGACGTCGTCCGGGCGCAGTTCGAGCGGGGCGTACGTCGTGTAGCTCCACTGGTCCGTGCCGCCGGTGCCCGCGTGCTTGAAGTGTTTGCCTACGACGGGCAGCCCGAACTCGGGGTCGTAGAAGGTCCGGCGGCACAGGCAGTGCGGCTGCCACCCACCTTGGTAAGGACCGCTCCTGGGTGACCAGTCAGCTCGCCCTTATCACTCTTCCCGGGGGAGATTCAGGCTCTGCTCGGCGCCGGAAAGATGGCTGAGCGATGGGCGACAGCTCGCCCGGCGGCTCAAGGAGAACCCCGCTCTTGATGCCGCCGTCCTGGTCTCTCTCTGGAAGGACATCAAGGCGCAGGAGGCAGCCGAGCGGGAGGAGAAGAAGAGGCTGCACCGCGCCGCCAGAGAGGGCCGGGTGTTGTCCGCGGACAACACGAAGACTCCGGCCCGGGGACCGCAGTGCGATCTGGAGGCGCCCGCGAGGCCTGTGCCGCGCTGCGGGCACACAGCGGAAGAGGCGTACCCCGGGCAACAGCCCGGGGTACGCCCTTCTGCGGCGCCTGCTGTCAGGAGGAGCGGACCTGGATCTCACCGATGCCCGAGCCAAGGCTTGAGCAGTGCGCGGTCGACTGGCCGGAGTCGCCCGGCTCGAGGCGGATGTGTTCACCGTCCGCGTCGGACGACCAGCCACAGATCAGGTGGACCCAGAAGGTGATGGGCTCGCTCCCGACGTTGGTGCACAGCGCCCAGCCGGTGTAGTCGTCGATGTTGTGCTTGCCCTTCTCGCACGAGAGCCCGTGAGGGTCCGCGGCAGGGGCGGCCACCGCGGCAGGCGCCGCGACGGACAGAGCGAGGGAGAAGGCTGCGGACACGGCGAGGGCGGCACGCACAGCAACGCCCGCCTTCCTGTTGTTCTTCAAAGCGTTTCTCTCCGTGAGGTCGGACGACTTCCTTGTCCCACTCTTCCGCCACCAAACCGGACTAAAACTACGCTCGGCTTCACCGTCCGTGAGCGAAAGGATTCGGCACGCCGGGAGAAGGCACACTCGGCCCTGTGGAAGTCAAGGACACGCTGCTCGACGTCCTGGACGGCGCCGGTGGAGGTCGCGACGGCCGGAGCCGCCGTCGCTGTCGCCGACAACGTCCGCGCCCCTTACGCCGACGCCAGCGCGACCGTCAACAGCAGCGGAGGCATCCAGAACTCGAAGGGCGTCGAGAAGGTCACGCGCCTGGGCACGGGGGAGTACTGCGTCACCTTCACCGACCCCCCGGTTCGACCCGTCCAAGGTCCTACCCAGCGTCAGCTTCCTCCGGTGGGGACGAAGCGGCAGCTACAGGTGGAGCAGCGACAGCGACGCCAGCACCCACTCCGCAAGGGTGTTCTCGTACGGCATGAACGGCAACAACAAGGAAGACGAAGCCGACGTCGATGCCGGTGACGTACTGGCCGCGATGGACGATGAAGCCGTTCTCCGCTGCGTCCTCGCCGGGCCTCCACGGGGTCCTCGTGCCCTGCGGCCGTCCGCTCAACCCGCCGCAGTCACCCGATCGGTGGCCATGCTGAGAGGGTTCAGTGTGTCGGCGAGTGCCAGCATCGAGTTGCAGCCTCGCGCCCGTCGCAGGGTGCTCGGCGGGGTGAGCGGCCGCCCTGAGCGTGAGCCCATTCTCATACCGGTATAGTTTTACCGGTATAGTTATTGGAAGCACGTGAGAGGCCTCATGATCGAGATTTTGAGCCGCCCCATGCTCGACAGGGCGAGAGAGACCGGCGCGTTGGTCGGTGACATCCTGCAGAACCTGAAGAGGCGCAGCACGGTCGGCACAAACCTCCTGGACATCGACCGGTGGGCCAAGGAAATGATCATCGAGGCGGAAGCGCAGTCCTGCTACGTCGACTACGCGCCCTCCTTCGGGCGCGGCCCGTTCGGCCACTACATCTGCACGGCCGTCAACGACGCCGTACTTCACGGACGGCCCCACGACTACACACTGGCCGACGGTGATCTTCTGACGCTCGACCTGGCCATCTCCAGGCGTGGAGTGTCCGCAGACGCCGCTATCAGCTTCCTCGTGGGAAAGGCCAGGCCCGCAGACAGCGTCGCGATGATCGAGACGACCGAGCGCGCGCTCGCCGCAGGGATCGATGCCGCCAAGCCAGGGGCGCGCATCGGCGACATCTCCCACGCCATCGGAACGGTCCTCCGTGAAGCGGGCTACCCCATCAACACCGAGTTCGGTGGTCACGGCATCGGCTCGACCATGCACCAGGACCCGCACATAGCGAACACCGGACGGCCCGGCCGTGGATACACACTACGCCCCGGATTGCTGCTCGCGCTGGAGCCCTGGGTCATGGCCGACACGGCCGTCCTCGTCACCGATCCCGACGGCTGGACGCTACGCAGCGCAACAGGGTGCCGGACTGCGCACAGCGAGCACACCATCGCCGTCACCGACGACGGAGCTGAAATCCTCACCGTGTCCGGACAGACACGGCCGTGAGGGCTCAAGCGTAAGTGGCAGTCCCCAAGGGGTCGCTGCAGCCGGGCAGACCGACTCTCGGTATCCATGTCCGTTCAACCCGACGAGGCGCGGCTGCGGCCGCCGCGACGTGTGGCCGGTGATCCGACACCGTCCCTGCCACTACCGACCAACTGCTGCGGCCACGTCTACGGACGCGGCCGCAGCAAGGGCCGGCTCAAAGCTCGGACCGCATGATGGCCGCGACCCGGCCGTACAACGCCGCATCACGTCCGGGCCGCCCGCGCAGCACGGTGCCACGTTCACCCTGGTCAGGCCCACCATCTGCGGAGTCAGGCTGGCCGAGCTCGCCGAGGTGGACTTCGACAGGGTCTACGCCGTGAGCGTGAGGGCGCTTCTGTATCGCACAGCTCGCGCTGCCCCGTCTGCGTGACGGGTCCGGATAGCCAACATCTCCGGCCTCGCGGCCACCCTCGCATTCCCCGGAGTTGATCGCCTACAGCGTGGCCAAGGCAGCTTCGGACGCTTTTACCCTCGCCGTGGCTGACAATTCGGACGCCGGCGGGATCACCATCAACTCCGTGGCCCCAAGCGTCGTCCTCACCAGGAACAGTCAACCAGCACCGGGCGCGTGCCATCGCTGCGCTTGGTCCGGTACGGCGCCGACCTGGCGTGCCTGCACGTTCCAGGACAGTGCGGACGGACGCGACGTCGGGCTGGCGACTGCATCCGTTCACTCACGCGGCAGATAGAACTCCCGGTTCAGCGAGCAGAACACGGTGTCGGCGGCGGCAAGGACGCTGACCGCGACCTGCTGGTTCGCCTGCCTGCCAACCGCTCCGCAATACGGACGGGCCACCCCCACCGACGCTGTGCCGCGCTTGGGGAACGGCACGTCGTCGACCACTCACACCTCGGGCGTGGTCGCCTCGGTCAGCCGCTGGGCAATTCGCTGCCTGACGGGAAGCGGGTCCTGCGGTGACTGGTCCACGAACTGTTCCAGGGCTGCATCTTCCCGTCCGGCAGCCGCCCGGCCATCCGCTGCATCGATGTGAGCCGGCCGTCCGGCATCAGACCCCCAGATGACACGCACCCCACCGCCGCTGATCCCGCCGCGGCACCGCGGCGAACACATCGGCAACCAGAGAAGGTGCCACCATGAGGTGAGATCCCCCGACGTAACGAAGCGCTACGAGGGCCATGATGCCGCAGGCCCGCGGGCGCCGGATGTCGTTTCGTCGTTCTCCGAACATCACGTGCGGGCACCTCACGGGGACTGCGCCCCGTGCCAACCGTGGGCACACGTTTCGGCCTCGGTCGGGATCAAGCGGTTCTGAGCCGTCCGCTGCCGAGCGAGGTACGGAAGGTATGCTCCGGGCGCGGGGCGACACGAGTTCTCGGGTGGAGCTGATGGGGAAGTCGGGCTGGGATGTCATCGTCGTGGGGGCGGGCTCGGCCGGCTCGGTGCTGGCGGCTCGTACCGCCGCCCGGGGAAAGCGGGTGCTGTTGCTCGAGGCGGGCCCCGACTGTCGCTCGGCGGAACTGCCGGAAGCCTGGCGGTCACCGAACCCCATGGTCGCTCTGTCGAACCTCGCTACCTCGGCGAGCATGCTCTGGTGGGACGTGACCTCGTCGCGGACAGACAAACAGCCACCCCTTCTGTATGCGCGGGGCCGGGGAGTCGGAGGCAGCTCGGTCGTCAACGGCCAAATCGCTCTCCGACCTCCGATGGAGGACTTCGAGGACTGGGCCCGCTGCGGCTGCGAGGGCTGGGCACCCCACGACGTCATGCCGTACTTCGTCAGGCTCGAGGACGACGAGGTGTTCGGAGACTTGCCCTATCACGGCCGCGGCGGCCCGACTCCCATCCACCGCACACCACAGACAGCCTGGGGCTCCGTGGACCGCGCGCTGGTCGAAGCATCCCTCGCCGCTGGCTTCCTGTGGGAGGCGGACGCCAACGCACCAGCTGCTTGCGGCGTATCCCCATACCCGATGAACTCGCGTGACGGGCGGAGGGTCAGCGTCAACGACGGTTACCTTGAGCCCGTGCGTGACTTGGAGAACCTCACCGTCCGAGGTGACGCCCTCGTGGACACGGTGGTCTTCGAGGGACAACGCGCCGTCGGCGTCCGCGTGGTCATCGACGGACGGCCGGTTGTTGAGTACGGGGACGAGGTGGTCCTGAGCGCGGGATCGGTCCACTCCCCTGCCGTTTTGATGCGTTCGGGCCTCGGCCCCGCTCAGCGGCTGCGGGCCCTGGGGATCGAGGTACGGCAGGATCTCCCGGTGGGACTCGGTATGCAAGACCATCCGATCACCCTGCTCTCCTTGCCGCTACTGTCAACACATGCCATCTCCTCCCCTCACGACCGGCACACCAACGTCTGCGTGCGGTGGTCGAGCGTCAGCGGAACGCATAAGAACGACCTGCTCCTCATCGCACTCAATCAGGATGTCTGGGCCATGGCCGCAGGCAACGCCGGGACACGGGCAGGGGCGCTCGGCGTCATCCTGAACAAGGCCCACTCGCGCGGGCACCTCACTCTCGTGTCGACCGACCCCTCCGTCCAGCCGCGGATCGCCGAACGGATGCTTTCCGATGAGCGCGACCGGTCGGTGCTGCGCGAGGGCGTTCGCACCGTCGTCGAAGTGAGCGGCCACGAGGGCATCTCCCGTCTGTTGTCCCAACCTCTGCGGGAGGCCAACCAGCCACTGTTCGACGCCTTGTCGAGCAACCGCGCTCTGGACGACTACCTGCTGTCCACCGTCGCAGACGCCCAGCACGGCACGAGCACGTGCCGGATGGGCGCGCCCGACGCCGCAGGCACGGTCGTCGACTCCTCATGCCGAGTCTTGGGAACCGAAGGGCTGCGTGTAGTGGATGCCTCCGTTTTCCCCTCAGTGCCTCGAGCGAACACGAACCTGGCGACAATCATGTTGGCGGAGCGCATGTCGGACCGGCTTGATGACTGACGGAGGAGGAACGTGGCTTCGCTCCGGGTTGGTACGGTTCGGCCAGGGTACGATCCCGCCGTCTGGCCCAGGCCACCGCGGTCGCTGAACACGGCCAGTGCAACGGCGTCCTGCCCGATGTGGGGAAGCCGCGAGCAGAGTCGCGGGCCTGGTCGGGGCTGAAGGGCTCGAACCAGTCCGCGGCGGTCAGGTTGGCAAGGCCGAGGCTGTATGACCAGTCACCGGACACGGCGCCCCCACCCGCTCACGCGCACGTACGGGCCCTTGCCGCCCCGAGTTCCCTTCAGCGAACTGCACGCCGCTGTCCAGGCTCTCGGGCACACCGTCGCACTCGACACGGACCATACGTCGGGCGACATGAACTGCTACCGCGTGTCCCGCTCCGCAGCCCGCATCCACGTCATCGCCTGCCCCGCCACCTGCGTATCTGGAGACCCGGACGAACGGGCACCAGGAAGGCGACATCTGGTCCATCGACGTATGGTGACCGGCCCTCCGAGGCGCCCTGGGACAGCGGCGCCACAGCGGCCGGGATTTGGCCAACTATCCGTTGGCGAGCCCCGGCCGGGAGCGGTCAGTCATCGATGGGCGGGACGGCCCGCAGCCCGCCGGCGGGGGCCTGTGAGGCGTCACCGTCGTCCGCGACGATCCGCAGGATGTCGTCGACGAGCTGCTGAGGGTGGGCGGTCCCCACGTCGTGCTCAGGGTTTCGAAGACGTCGTAGACGAAGGAGCCGTCGGACAGCTCCCGTTCGTCAGACTCCCGGGTGAGCGAACACTGCGAGTCGCCACGGTGAAAGTTGTACTTCTGGTCGTCGATCAGGATCGTGACGTCGCAGCCGCACCCGAACCCGTCATCGGGGCCCTCGAACTCGCCTTCCTCATGGCGCCGGTTCAGCGTCCCGCCCGGCCGTGCTGCTCGGCGAGGAGCGCCGCGACGGCCACCACGGTCTCGTGGCCCTCGGCCGGCCTCGGAGCGGAGGCCGGCGCGACGTGGCGCGCGCGCACGGTGGTGGAGGCGTGGCGGGCGGCAAGGCCGTGGATCTGCTCGGACACCGACCGCAGCGTGGCCAGGGCATCACCGAGGTTCGCCGGCTTCCCGGACCAGCAGGGGCGGGCATCTGCGTCGCGCGGCCGCGCCCGGCGATCCGCCCGAGCGCGGACCCGAGCTCCCCGAGTGCGTCGGCGGTGTGCTGGAGCTGGACGAAGAGTGCGGACGCGACGGTCGCGGCGTCCTGCGGGGTGTACAGGGCCCACGGGCTCGACAGGGCCGTCACCACGGTCTCGGCAGTCTCTGCCGCCGCACACGCCATCTCCACCGTGTCCCGGGGATCGCACATGCCGCACTCGACGGCGGTCCGGGCCTCCGAGACGAGGCCACTGGGCTCGGCGGCGGCCCTCTCGTACAGGGCGCTGAAAGGGGTGCCGGCGCCCCAGCCGGCTGCGGGCGACTGGTGGGTGAGCATGGCCGGATCCTTCCAGACCTGTATGCGACCACCGCCGAAGCCGTCCTCGTTCCGCCGACGAGCAGCGGACGGTGGGTGCCGCGCGGCACAGTACGGGGATGAACGCGCCATCAGACCGCCTGGGCCTGCCCGCCCGCCGACGCCGCCACGCGCGGCTGATCGCCGCCCTGGCCACGCTGATCGGTGCCTGCGCCGAAGCGGCGGGCGCCGTGTACCAGCCGATCGCCGCCGCCTCGCCCGGCCAGGAGGCCGGGGAGGGTCGGGCGACGAGCAGATCCCGCTGGAGGTCTTCAAGAACTGCTCGCTGCGCATCGACGGACTGGAGGCCCGTCTCCGCTGCTGAAGAATCGATAGAGCAACGGTTTTCAAGAGGGTGCTGCATGACGGGGGCACTGGGTGGATGACCTGCCCGTTTCCCGGTCCCCGGGCCCGTCGTGGCCCTCGGGTCCACGCCTGGTCCACTGGCTCCTGGGGCCCAGGAACGCTCGTAGGAGCTGTCCGATGGGTCGTGTGACCGAGAATCGCGCACATCCGTCTTGGGCAGTTGAGGTCGAGCCTCACCTCACGTTGGCCACTTCGACCGTGATCTGCTGGCCGTCCAACTGGGTGTCGTTCAAACCTTCGATCGCTGCTTCGGCTTCCCGTGCCAGACTCATGGTGACAAGCGCGAAACCCCGGGACTGGCCAGTGTCGCGGTCACGCATGACGGCGCTGTCCAGAACATGGCCGAAATCTGAGAAAATCGTCCGCAGGGTGTCATCCGTTGTCTCCTGCGCCAGATTGCCAACCCGCAGTGTCGCGCTCATGGTCATTCTCCCTAGTCGATGAACGCCCCGGAGGGGCTCAACGACCGCACGTCCCGATAAGTGGGACGCGTCGGCTGGTGCGAATCACCGCATGAATGCCCGGCGATACGCATGGAGATGCCCTAGTCACTCGAAAGCGTGACTCGCCCCCCTTTGGCGAACAGGTGAGAAGCCATTGCGCGACTCATCAGGACGGACGGGAATCCGCTCAGGACCCACTGCGGGGCTCACGAAACAAGCCGCCAGGCGCGGCGTCGCACGACCCATCGGACAGGGCCTTGAGGCCAGGCGCGGCGAGCTGCTGGAGCTTGTCGGCGGCGAGCTTCGCGCACCTCGGCGTGATCGTGTGGTCGGCGATACCACCGCTCCGGGCCCATGGCATCGCACGGACGGACATGTAAGCATCCGCTGGTTGTGAAGGCGGAAGATCCACGTTCGGGTGATGTTTCTGAGCCCTAATAGGACTCCGTTAGGTCTTTCGGTCGGTGGTGTTCAGCGGCATGGCGGGCATGTGGACGCACTTGAAGTGAACCGTGCTCGGGCGAAGTTGGCGCTATTCGTGGCGGACGTCTTCGCGTCGTTACCGCGCAAGGACCAGCGGGCCAAGGGCGACTGCTATCTGAGGGGACTGATGGTGGACGGGCGGCGCAAGTCCGTCCAGGGCATGGGCCTCGCGGCTGCCGGACGGCAACGAGCAGAACCTGCAGCACTTCGTGAACCAGTCGACCTGGGATCCGGTGCCGGTGCGGCGGCGGATCGCGCAGCGGATGGTGCCGCTGATCGGCCCGGACGCCTGGGCGGTCGACGACGTGTCGTTTCCCAAGGACGGGAAGATGTCGGTCACTGTCGCGCACCAGTACTGCGGGGCCTTGGGCAAGCAGGCGAACTGTCAGGTGGCGGCCAGTGTGCACACGGTCACCGATGCCGCTTCCGTCCCGCTTCAGTGGCGGCTGTTCCTGCCCAGGGAATGGGACGGCGACGCCGAACGCCGGCGTCGCTGCCGGGTGCCCGATGAGGTCGGGCACCGGGAGAAGTGGCGCCTGGCCCTGGACGTCTTCGACGAGCTGGCCGGGTGGGGGCTGGTTCCGCTGGTGGTGGCCGATGCCGGTTACGGGCAGGACGCCGACTTCCGCGACGGCCTGTGCCAGCGGGGCATCGGCTATGTCGTGGCCGTCCGTTCGGACGCGGCCGTGCACCCGCACAACTCGCAGCCCACCGCTCCGGCGTGGTCCGGCACCGGCCGCAGGCCGCGGCCCCGCTACTGCGGCCGGCCTGGGTCCGGTCCCGCCGCCTGGCCCAGGCCGCCGCCACCGTGCAGGAGAGTTCGTGGGACGGCGTCCTGCCCGAGGCCACGCTGCTGGTCCAGTGACCCGAAGGCGCCCAGGCACCCACCGGATACTGACTGTCCCTGTCCAGCCTGCCCGCTGACACCCCGATCGCCGAACTGGTCCGTCTGGGAATGATCCGCTGGCGTATCGAGCACGACTACCGGGAACTCAAGCATGGCCTCGGCCTGGACCACTTCGAGGGACGTTCCTGGGCCGGGTGGCATCACCACGTCACGCTGGTCACCGCCGCCCACGCGTTCCTCACCGAACAGCGTCTGGTCCCAAAAGCCGATACAGCGGACTCACCCTCTACCAGATCCTCGACACCATCCAGGACCTGCTGAACTGCTGGACCGGCACCTGTACCACCTGCCACCAGCCCCTGCCCAGAACATCGGCCACCAGTCCAAACCCAAGAGCCATTGCAACCCGACGGGGTGCTACTGGGAGGGTGAGGTGTCTGCGGCGGTCCCGTTGAGCTCGATCATGGTGCCGTCCGGATGCCACAGCACGGCATGGAGTTCTTCGTCAGCGGTGATGGATTCGCCGACGATGACGCCTGCGTCGTTGATTGCGTACGCCCGGCTCTTCACGTCTCCGGGGAGGAGGCCGAGGTCGGTGGGGGTGCCGTCGGCCGTCCAGCGTACGGCGCGGACCGTGCCGTCGCTGTGCTGGGCGCTGCCGACGGTCACGCCGGAGTCGTTGATGTCCTGGGCTGTGGCATGGGCTCCGCCCAGGGTGCGCAGGATGGTGGCTGTGCCGTTGGTGTTCCAGCGTACGGCGTGTCCGTCGGGGTCGGGGAAGTCGCTGTCGTCGGACTTTTTGGAGGTTGACTCGCCGACGATGACGCCGGCGCCGTTAATGGCGTGCGCGGCGGCGCTGACCGTACCGGGCGGCAGGGAAAGCTCGCGGACCGTGCCGTCGGTGTCCCAGCGTACGGCGCGCCCGGTGAGATCGCCGGGGCCGGACTGGCCGACGATGACGCCGTCGTCGTTGATGCCGAACGCCGTGCTGGACTCGTCAGTGCGCAGCGTGCCGAGGTCCGTGACGGAGCCGTCCGTGTGCCAGCGCACCGCGTGCGTCGTGCCCTGTTCTGTGGCCGAGGTGCCGACGGCGACGCCCGAGGCGTTCATGTCCTGCACCAGGCTGAAGGCCCCGCCCAGCGTCTTCATCTCGCTGACCTCGCCCGCGACCGACCAGCGCAGCGGCAGGGACGGGATCTCCTCGGTCGCCGCCATACCGGCGAGTTCACCGGTGTCGTTGATGACCTGCGCCGCGCTGTCGATGCTGCCGGCGGGCGCGGTCAGCGGCACGGCGGGCGCACCGTCGGGCCACAGCACGGGGTGAAGCGCCCCGTCCGTGGCGATCGCGGAACCCACCGCCGTACCGTCCCCGTTCAGGTCGAGGGCGCTGCTCTCCCGGCCGGCCAAGCTAACCGAACTGGCGGCATCCGGCACATGCTCGGATGGCGAGCGGGAGACGGACGGACCGTCGCCGTCGCCGTCGCCGTCGCCGTCGCCGTCGCCGCACGCAACCGGGACGGCCAGTAGCACGGTCAGGCACAGAATGCGCCTTGACAACCGTGCAACCGGGACGGCCAGTAGCACGGTCAGGCACAGAATGCGCCTTGACAACCGCAGGAGCCCGTCGGCACGTCTCCCTGCATGAGCCGATCGCGTCACCATCTCGCCCATGCGCTCCCCCGCCCACGCCTTCTGACGTCTGTATCCGACCGGATGAGCCCTGGCCGTTCTGGTTCCGTACCCGGGGCGGCGTGCCAAAAAACGGAAAGGGGCAGCTGGCGACCATGGACTCGTAGTCTCGGGTGGGCCGGAAACACTGCCCGGTACGGCAGGCCGTACTTCGGCGCGAGGCCCGCATCCCGACGCGAGGAGAAGCCCGCATGGCATCCCAGGAAGTCCGAGCCGGGGCACATCCGGGACTCCACGAAGCGGGGTCAGCTCAGTCCGGGCTGCTGCGTAGGCGGTCGGGTCCGTGGCAGGCGACGCGCAGCGTCTCCAGCCCCCGCACTCAGAGCGGATACAGGCACCACTCGCTCGACAGGCGACAGGGCGAGCGCCCTACCTGAGTTGCGTCGGCTCCTCGTTTTCGGTCAGGCGCACGAGGTGCTTGGAGTCGTCCCACAGTTGTGCTGCGAGCCGCTCGTCGTAGGAGAGCCGCGCGGAGCGCACGGGCGAGAAGGCCCCGTCGTTCGCCTGGAAATACATGCCGGATGCCTCAGCAAAGCCAGGGTCCGCGGCGAGTGCCGCCAGCGAGGCGCCTGAGAACTCCACGTCGGACGTGATGACGCCCATGCGTTTCGAGACCCACTTGAATGCGGCTGCCTTCGAGACCCACTGCACTGGCTTCGGCATCCCCCGCAGGAACCCGGTGCCAGGCACTGCTCCCGGGTCGAAGGCGATCGAGGACACCGAGCTGTGGGCCCTGCGGAGCCGGCGGTCCAACTCGTAGGCGTACATCACGGTGCACAGCTTGGAGGTGGAGTAGCGCTTGCCGGCCGACAGTTCCTTGCCGCCGTCCTTTCCGTTGGTGGCCAGCATGACGGCGTCCGGCTCCACGACGGTACCGACCATGCGGCCGTCGACGGTGTCCGGATCGTGAGTGCCGCTGGCGGTGTAGATGACGCGGCCCTTCTCGGAAAGGCTCGGGAACAACAGCTCGACGAGGAGGAAGTGGCCCAGGCAGTTGGTCGCGAAGGTCGTCTCGTATCCGTCGGAGGTGTAGGAGATGTCGCCGTCGAAGCGACCGCCGGCGTTGCAGACGATTGCGTCGAGCCCGGAGACCGCACCGGAGTCGAGCTTCGCACGCAATCGGGTGGCGGCTGTCCTGACCGAGGCGAGCGACGAGGTGTCGAGGATCAGCGGTGTCACGGACACGCTGTGCCGCGCGCTCAGCTCGTCGACGACCGGTCGCATGCGTTCCATGCTGCGGCCTGCGAGGACAAGGTCGATGTGCTGTGCGGCGAGCGTCCGCGCCGCGGCAAGGCCGATGCCCGAGTGGCCACCGGTGATCAGTATCGAGGTCATGGCCGTTTCTCCTGGGGTGCGATGTGCTGGATGGCGGGCGACGGCGTGAGACGGGTGCCCGGCGGAGTGAGAGACCCAGAGGCCCGCACCGCGTGGTCGGCGGCGTGAGGTGGCCGGGAGACGGGTCGCGACAACGGAAGCGGCGGGGTGCCCCGCTCTCTGATCGCGCTGTGGGGGCGCCACGGCCGCGTCTTCGCCGGCCCGGCCGCTTCAGGATTGCGGACTGAGGGTGCTTGTGCCAGGGACAGGCTGTCCGTGGCTGGCGGCTATCCGGAAAGGGGGCGGCGAAGGTCTACTGGAAACATGATTGATCGCATCGGCCTTGCTGATTTCCTCCGCCGTCGCCGGGAACTGCTGCGTCCGGCCGACATAGGTGTGCCCGACGGCGTACGGCGGCGTACGCCGGGCCTGCGGCGCGATGAGGTGGCCAAGCTGGCGAGTATCTCCACGGACTACTATGCCCGGCTGGAGCAGTGCCGTGGAGCAAACCCCTCCGAGGCCATCGTGGCCTCGCTGGCCCGTGCGCTGCGCTGTGATCCCGACCAGCGCGACCACCTGTTCCACCTGGCCGGGTTCTCAGCCCCGGCCCGTTACTCGGCTGGGTACGTGCGGCCCGGGCTGATGAGTCTGCTGGATCGGCTCGGCGACATCCCGGCCTGCGTCGTCAGCGATGTGGGAGAGGTGCTGTGGCAGAACACCGTCGCCGCGATCACTCTGAGGTGGAACGCTGGGCACTCCGCCAGCCGCTCGGCGAACATCGTGTGGCGGTGGTTCACCGAGCCTGCCCTGCGCACCTACGTCCCGGAGGAGGACTGGCCACGGCATTCGCAAGCGCACGTCAGTGATCTGCGGGCCACCTCCGCGCGGCGCGGGGGTGATGCCGACGTCACCGAACTGGTCGACGGCCTGGTGGCGCACAGCGAGGAGTTCCGTGCTCTGTGGGAACGCCACGAGGTGGCGGTGCACCGCTTCGACCAGAAGAGGTTCCTGCACCCCGAGGTCGGCGTTCTGCACTTGACCTGCGAGGTCCTGCTCTCACCCGAAGCGGACACCAAGGTTTTGGCGTTCCTCCCCACCGAGGGCACCGACGCACGCGAAAAGCTCGCGCTTCTGCGGACGATCGGGACGCAGGACTTCCAGACGTCCGATGCCCGATGACCCGCCACACCGGCCACGCTCGAAGGACCCCCGGAGCCGAGGGACAAGGGGCTCTGTCCTGACAATCCCCCAGCGGCGCCTCACACTGGTCATGTACGCCGATCCCCCCGCTGGTGTCCTGCGTCTTTGATTCGTACAGGCCGGTCTCGGCGAGGCAGCCCTCCATGAGGTCGCTGTGGTACTGGACGTCCCGTAGGCCGCGACGGATGCGCTGGACGAGGCGCTCAGGTGTGGAGAAAGCGACGTGGGAGGAGCCTTGCTTGCAGCCCTGCGCACGCGGCCTCGACCCCCGCCGAAGGAATCTGGTCCCTCCTGCGACGCGGCGTCGCTACTGAGACCGCACTCGTGACGTCGCGGGATGCTCAGGCGGGTCTGATGGCCGGTAGCTGGTCAGCCAGTCCCGGACCGCGGCCCACTTCCTCAGGTCAGCGGCCTTGTGGACGTCGATGCCGCGAGGGCGTGTCGGCGTTACCGGAAATTTCGGCCGCGCTGGATTGCCGGCGAGGGTCGGGGCCTGTGGCTCTGGTTCGCCGTCACGGACGAGGAGGTGTACGCAGCCCGTCGATGAACACGGTGACCAGGCGCTGGTTGTAGGCGAAGTCGTCCTCGCCGGGCACGGCCTGGCACAGCAGGGCGACGGCGTGCAGGACATCGCGGGCGCTGATGTCCTCGCGGACTCCTCCGACCGCGGCCGCAGAGGTGAGGATGTCCGCGAGGGTGGGCTCGAGTCGCTCCAGGAAGTAGGCGTGCAGCCCGCTGTAGGCGGGATCGCCGGAGTGCATCGCCTCGGCCAGGCCCCGTTTGGTGCCGACGAACTCGGTGTACCGATGCACCCACCGATCCAGGGCGACCACCGGGTGATGGCTGGCGAGGAGAGCGGGACCCGCGTCCGCGCAGGCGTCGATCTCGTGCTGCAGGACGGCGGCGACCAGTGTGGCGCGGCGCGGGAAGTGACGGTAGAGGGTGCCGACCCCGACGCCGGCCAGGTCGGTGATCTCCTTCGCGGGCGCGTCGACCCCGGAGCGGGCGAAGACGGTCTTGGCGGCTTCGACGAGGGCGCCGAGGTTCCTGCGTGCGTCGGCGCGGGGGCGCCGTCCACCTGAGGCAGTGGAGGAGGCCCGGGCGGATACGGGGCGCTGGGACATGTCGGCAGTCTAGCCGCGGCCAGTGGTAATCCGGAAAGGCTTTCCGTATAGTCCGAAGCGGAAAAGCTTTCCGCTTCGGCTCAGGTCCGTTCCTGACGCCGTCGCCCTTCCGTTCCTGTTCCCTCCAGCGCATCTGGGAGACTCGCCATGCAGTACCGCCCCCTTGGCCGCACCGGCATCAAGGTCAGCCCCTACGCCCTCGGGACCCTGATGTACGCCACCCGAATGGGCAACGAGCCCCAGGAGTCGGCGCGCATCATCCACAAGGCACTGGACGCGGGGATCAACTTCCTCGACACGGGGGACGCCTACGGCGACTCCGAGGAAGTGGTCGGCGAGGCGCTGAAGGGACGCCGTGAGAACGTCGTCCTGGCGACGAAGTTCGGCATGCCCGCCGGGGAGGACCCCAACCAGCGCGGCACTTCACGGCGCTGGATCATCAAGGCCGTCGAGAACTCGCTGCGCCGGCTGCAGACGGACTACATCGACGTCTACCAGATCCAGCGCCTGGACCCCACGACGGACTTCGAGGAGACCCTCTCCGCGCTCACCGACCTGATCCGCAGCGGCAAGGTCCGCGTCATCGGTTCCTCCACCACGCCCGCCTCCGACATCGTCGAGGCCCAGTGGGTGGCAGAGCGGCGTGGCCTGGAGCGCTTCCGCACCGAGCAGCCGCCCTACTCACTGCTCAACCGCAGCATCGAGCGTGAGGTCCTGCCCGTCGCACAGCGATACGGCATGGGCGTGATGGTCTGGGGCCCCCTCGGCCAGGGAATGCTCACCGGCCGGGTGCGCAGGAACCAGGAGAACAACCTGGTCCGTGCACGCTTGTTCAAGCACCTCAGCGACGAACGCCGTATCGAGGTCGTCGAACGGCTCCTCCCCCTCGCCGAGGAGGCGGGCATGTCACTGACGCACCTCGCTATGGCCTTCACCATCACCCATCCCGGCGTCACCAGCGCTTTGGCCGGCGCCCGCACCCTGGCTCACCTCGACGATCTCATCGCAGGCTTCGACGTCCAGCTCAGCGACGACATCCTCGACAGGATCGATGAGATCGTGCCGCCCGGCACCGATGTCGGCACCCTCGACCAGGACTACGTGCCTGAAGCCCTGCAGAACTCGCACCTGCGCCGCCGTCCCGGCACCGAGCGTGCGGCCGCCTGAACGAGCCGAGTGAAGGAAAGCGGCCGGCATGAGTACTTCCCCTGTCCGCATCAGCGTCAGCATCGACGGCCACGACTGGTCCGGCGAGCAGCTCGACCGACTGCAACACCAACGCCACCTGCACGTCCTGCACACAATGGCGGCCCTGGGCGCACCGATCACCCGTGACGGACGATCCCTGGGCAGCCCCGAGATCGACACCCTCACTCCGCACGCCGCGCGACAGCTCAGCATCGGTATCCGCGGCGCGTACGACATCGACGGCATCACCACCCTGTTCCGCGAACAGCTCCGCGCTTCCGACGCTCTGTGGAAACAGGCCGTCGGAAACGACGCGCACGCCCCACTGCGTGCGGCTGTCACCGACATCGAGGTGCAGGGCATGTCCCTCGACGATCTGGGTGCACACGCTGCCGACCCGGCAGCCGTCGAGCACCGTTACCGGCTACTCAACCCCGACCACTACTTCCTGCGCACTGAGGTCGGGCGGTCCCGTGCCATGGAGACGTTCGGCATGCATACGAACCCCACAGACATGTACATCACTGTCGACCCCGATGTGCGGCCCGTCTCACCAAACCCCGACTACCACCGCCTCACCTCCGGATTCACCACTCTCGCAAGCGATGGCACTGACATCCGCATGTACGCCTTCCACCAGGTCAAGCCCGCCCCCGGTGGCTTCGCCGTGAAACTCGGCGCATACTTCCCGCCCGAAACTCCCGCCGACATCGTCGAAGGCCACAAGCTGCACATGGCCATCGAATTTCGTGAACTGTGCCTCCTGGGCACCCAGAGTCCTCGCGTGTAGTCGATCGGGGCCGGCAAGCCATCGGCCCTGTCTCACACTGAGCTTCTTCGAGAGGGGCCCCGATCAGGTGAGGATGAGTGGCCGCGAAGGTGGTCGCGAGAGAACGGTTGTCACGTACACCCACGGCGCCTACAGCAACGCCTGCCGGCACAGCGGCCTCAACATCGGGACGCTGTCCAGCTGCCACGAGGTCCGAGAGGGCCTGGAGTTCCCGGACTGCAGCGTCCTTACCTGGATGAAACAGCCCGCAGCAGCCCGAACTTGGGCTTTCACCTCGCCCTGCGGCGCCACCCAGAACCTCCCCTCCGGCACGATCAGCCCCGACTGACGTACGGCACGCACACCCGGCAGAGCGCACAGACTTCGCCGCTCGACGGGCACAGCAGCACCCTTGCGCATACTGAGGGAGAACGTTCGGTTGACATGGCGGCCGCGACGGCCTCTAATGTGGTGTACCGAACGTTCTCCTTCATATGCGTCGGTCCTGGCCGGTCGACCGACCTGCTCTCCCTGCTGCCCGATAGGAACACCTCATGCGCATCCGTATCTCACGTCGTGTGGCGCTCGCCGCCGGCGCCCTCGCCCTGCTGGGCGTCGCCACGGCTCCGGCCGTGGCGACGTCGAACAGTGCCCGGGCCACCGAGCCCAAGCCGACCGTCGTCCTCGTTCACGGAGCCTGGGCGGACTCTTCCAGCTGGGCGCCCGTGATGGAGCGACTGCGCAAGGACGGCTATCCGGTGCGCGCCATTGCCAACCCGCTGCAGGGCCTCACCAGCGACACCGCTTACGTCTCCAGCTACCTGTCCACCATCGAGGGCCCCGTGGTTCTGGTCGGCCACTCCTACGGCGGTGCCGTGATCACCAACGCCGCGTCCTCCGACCCCGACGTCAAGGCCCTCGTCTACATCGCCGGCTTCATCCCCGCCAAGGGTGAGACGGTCGGCGAACTGGCCGCGAAGTCCTCGCCGCCCATTCCGCTGGTCTCCACCAACGTCCCGGGCGGTACGGAGGTCTCCATCGACCCGGCTCACTTCCGGGAGGCCTTCGCCGGTGATGTCGCCAAGACGACGGCCGCCAACCTGGCGGCGGCACAGCGACCCGCCAACCTCAAGGCGGTGACCGACGCCAGCATGGCCGAGGCCCACCAGAGCATTCCCTCCTGGAGCCTGATCACCCGCCAGGACAAGGCGATCGCTCCCGACCTCCAACGGTTCATGTCCAACCGGGCGCACGCGCACACCGAGGAAGTCAACGCCTCGCACGCCGTGATGATCAGCCGCCCCGGCGTGGTCACGAAGGTGATCGAGGAGGCTTCCCGCAGCACCCAGTGACACACACCCGCCCGGACCCGGATCCGCCGGTGTGCGGATCCGGGTGGCGGTCCGTGAGGGGTGGTTCGGCCGACGCGCCCGTCCTCCGGCCCCTCACCGCACCGACTGCAGTGCCGGTGGCCCTCACGACCCGCGTCAGGACCTGCGGGTGACGGTGCCCATTCGCACACGACCTTCCGTGCAGGCCGTCTCCCTGGCAGTTGAGCAAACTCGCCAGGGGGACGGCCTGTCGGCACCCGGAGCGCTTGCTGGGTCGTTCCCGCGCGTCTCAGAGGTGCTCCACCAGCGTCGTGCCGAACGACTCGACCGCGAGGTACGGATTGAGGTGGCGGTGGCGGCCGGCGACGGAGAGGTCTCGCCAGTGCCGCTGGAGGACCTTGGACGTTCCGTACGAAGCAGCGGCAGCTACTCGGCGGCTTGTGGGCGGCCAGTTCGTAGCAGCCGCACCGTGCGTCGGCGTCGTAGACGGAGGCGTACGCATCAGCTCGTCCGCGCCGGTCCGCTCCGCGATCTCAGCGAAGCGGCGTCGCACGGTCGCCACCGAGCCGCGGGCCTGCGCCGCGCCGGTGGCCTCCACAGGGGCGCGGGCCTCCGCAGGAATTTCTCTCGGCGTTTGGGTCGTCCGGTGCCGAGGCGCTGGAGTTGCTGAACGTCCGCGCGGAGCAGAGGCCAGTTGAGTACTTGCCGTAGTGCCGACCACCGGGGACGCCGGGTTCGGCGCAGACACGGGCGCGGCTGCTGGAGGTACGAGGCCGAGAACTCTCAGCGGTTTTCGTGGTCGGCTTCTCGATCAGACGGGTGACCGCGGCCGGGTGACTGACCATGACGGCGCGAGAAGTTGACCTCCACCGCGGGGGCCTTGGCCCGCCTCGCGAAGTATCGCTGCTTCTCGGGCACGACGATCTGGTCCTTCGTTGCGGTCAGGTAGTGGCTCGGAATGTCGTGCCAGGCCGCCGCCTCGCTGATGGAGCTGTTCGCGCGGGCGTCGAACGGCCGCTGTGTGACAGCCATCGCCCCTGCGGTCACCGGGTTCACGTCTCCGGCGAACCCCTTCGCGAACTGCTCCTGCGCCAGGTACACGTCCGCGCTTGGTGTCGTCCGCGGCCACGGTCGGAACCGTGACGTCCGGCAGCGGGTGCTTGACGGGGATTTCCGGTCCGGCCGTTCGTGATCGAACGGCCGGATGAACTGCGCGGCTTCGTCATCGCGCTCGCCGCCGCCTCGGCTCCGGTGCCCGGCGAACATGACGGGCCGGCCTGTCCACGGCGGCCGTCATGCGGGCGATTCAGCCCCCGATCACTCTGCGCCAGATCTCCGAGATGGTCGCACTGGCCCGGTCCAAGTCGCCGTCCGGAGCGCAGGCAGCGCGGTAGAAGGTGCGTTCCGTCATCCAGCACAAGGCGGTCGCCAGCGCGGAAGCGCCGTCCGGTCCGTCGTCGTCCGGGATGCCGGCGCTTGTCAGGACCTGGGTCATGGTGACGGCGAACCGTTCGACGGTCTCGCTCCATGCCGCTCCGATGACCGGGTGCAGCGCCGAGTAGTCCACGGCGGCGCGCATGACCGTACTGTGAGCCCGCCACACCTCCTCGGTCGCGTGGACGGCCCGCTCCATCGCCTCCACGGGCGGGGCGGAATCTTCCCGGGCCGTGGCGTCGGCGTGCGTCCGGATGGTGCGCATGGTCCGTTCGACGAGGGCGGCCAGGACCTCGTGTTTGCTTCCGAAGTAGAAATACAGGGAGCCGCGGGAGATCCCGGCCTTCTGGGCGATCGCCTCGACGGTCAGGTTCTCCAGGCTCGTCTGCTCGAGCAGTTCCTCGGCGGCGTCCAGAAGAGCCTGCTCACGCAGGTCTCCCTTGCTGGGGGCGTCCCTGCGCCTTCCCACGGTCATCTCCTCTGTTCGGCTCTCGCAGCACTTTACTTCTCCACCGGACGGGCACGCTCCGAGCGCTCTGCATCGCGGGCCCGGCGTCACCGCGTGACCGACCGGGTCAGGCGAGGCGTGCGGTGCGCAGCCAGATGTCCAGGCAGGTGGCGGAGGCCCGCTCGAGTTCGTCGGCACCGGCCGGGGAGGCATGGGAGAAGGTCCGCTCGATCATCCAGCACAGGGCTCTGGCGAGCGGTTCCGGCAGCGTGCGGACCGTCTCCCTCGGGCACACCCGCACGGTGCAGGATGCGGGTGATCTCCTCGATGAAACACCTCCGCGGTGTGGCTCCACAGCGCCCCGACCTCCGGCACGGTCCGAGAGCGGGCTGCACCGCCATGTTCACTTTCCCCACGGCATGCCTTGCGAGGACCGTGGAGCGGTGGTCCGGCTCGGGCGGACCGGAGCCTCCGTCCGCTCGAGCCGGACCGGGTGTCCGCTGGGCGACTCAGTTGGTCGCGATCTGGGCTCCGTCGGGGAAGTCCGTGGTCCGCGACAGTTCCTCCCAGTTGCGGATGTCGGCGTCCACCGCGTCCCGGCCCTGACGGATGAGGCGCAGGGCGTCGGAGCCCAGCACCAGGTGACCGGGAGGCTCGGGCACATCGAGGATGTGCAGCAGCGCTTCAGCGGCCTTCTGCGGGTTGCCCAGCTGATTGCCGCTCGCCTTGAGCCGCGCTGCACGGACCGGGTCGAAAATCTCGTCGTAGTCCGAGATCGACCGCTCCGCCCGGGTCATCGACCGGCCCGCCCAGTCCGTCCGGAAGGACCCCGGCTCGATGGCCGTGACATGGATGCCGAAGGCCGCCACCTCCTTGCGGATGCTGTCGAGCATGCCCTCCAGCGCGAACTTGCTCCCGCAGTACGCGGACATACCGGGCACCGCCATGAGACCACCCATCGAGGTCACCGCCATCAGATGACCCGAGCGCCGAGGACGCATATGGCGCAGAGCGGCCTGAAGCGTGGCGGCAGCACCGAACACATTCGTCTCGAACTGAGCCCGCACCGCGGCCAGAGGCGTCTCCTCGAAGACACCCTCCAGGCCATAACCGGCGTTGGCGATGACCACATCCAGCGCACCGACGCCCGACTCCACATCGTCGACCGCCGAGGCGACAGCCTCGTCATCCGTGACATCGAGCAGGCGCGCGTGCGCCCGGCCCGGCGCAAGTGCCTCGAACGCGGCGACGTCGTCCTGCCTGCGAACGGTGCCCACAACCGTGTGCCCCGCCGCCAAAGCTCCCGCGGCGAAGGCCCGGCCCAGGCCGCTGCTCACACCGGTGATCAGAAAGGTCTTCATGACCGGTCACATCCTTCGACTCCTGGCGGCGCACCGCCATGACAGTTCACGTCGACCATCGAATCTACAGCGTGTAGACTCTTTTCGACAACATGCAGATTACCTCGCCGCAGCCACGGCGCCGAAAGCGCTTGACCACGACGCCCCGTACACGGGTGCTCGCGCTCACCGGCGTGGCCGGCGGGTGGGCGAGCTGGCGGCGCGCCATCTCAAGCGCGCTCATCTCGAACTCGGCGGCAACAACGCACTGATCGTGATGGCCGACGCGGATCTGGCCCATGCTCCGAGCGTGGGCGCGGTAGGCTCCTTCATCCACCAGGGACAGATGTGCATGGCGACCGGCCGGCATCTGGTGCACGAGTCGATCGCGGACTATTTCGTGGCCAGGCTGACCGAGTGCGCGGAGGCGCTGGTCGTCGGCGACCCGGCCGGACAGGAACCGGTCCAGCTGGGGCCGGTCATCGATGAACGGCAGCGCGACCACATCCATGCGGTCGTCACGGACTCGGACGCGGCCGGCGCGAAACTGCGCGCAGGGGGCTCGTACCGGCACCTGCTCTACCGGCCCACGGTTCTGGACCACGTCACACCGGACCACCGCGCGTTGCGTGAGGAGATTTTCGGTCCGGTGGCTCCGGTCATCCGCTTCTCCACACTCGACGAGGCGGCCGGGTTGGCGCGCGACACCGAGTACGGGCTGTCCCTCGGCATTCTCACGCGTGACGTCATGCGCGGCCTGCAACTCGCCAACCGCATCCCGTCCGGGAACGTCCGCCTCAACGACCAGACCGTGAATGACGAGGTCCCGGTCCCCTTCGGTGGTGTCGGGAACTCGGGCACCGGGTCGCGACACGGCGGCCACCTGGCCAACATCGAGGCGTTCACCGAGACGCAGTGGACGACACTGCGCGGCGACCTCGCTCACCACCCCTTCTGACCGGTAGCGCCCGGCCGTCCGAGGAGGACACACGATGAACGGCGTACGTGCCGATCTGCTCGACGGGGCACCCGCATTGTTCCGGCTGCTGGGCCCCGACCCCGCTGGTACCCAGCCTCAGTACTGCGCGAGAGCGGACTGACGTGGAGCATCCTGCGCCGAGCATGTACCGGTCCGCGGCCGCCGGCACCCTGGAGAGCGCCTGCCGGCTCATCCAGGAGCGCGCCTTCGCCTGACCGCGAAAGGAAGCAGGCACCGTCCTGGCCGGCAGCAGAAGTTCTCGTCCGCGTCGGCCACGTGGACGGTGCCGTCCGCAAGCCCACCCTGGAGCTGCTGCCCCTGCCCGCCGCGACGGCGAGCCCGTCGCAGGCCCGCTGGGAGGCGGCGCCGCGGACACCGCCGTCACGCTCACCGAGCACGGCGCGGCCCAAGGTCCTCACCCACGAGGCACCCAGCCGCCGACTGCCACCAGGGATCGGGAGAGCGGCACGGTGAGCGCCTCACCCCCCTGTCTCGGTGGTCACGTGTGTCAGCGGCGGGCCGTGCGCACGGCTCACGGGCGGCAGTCACCCTCGTCGAGGACCGGCCTCGCCCAGCGTGCTCCCCGCCGGGACCGCGCGGCTTGTCTCCGTCGCCTCACGTGGTCAGGACGTCCTCGATCTGAGCAGGTCGAGCTTGTCGCCGAGGCTGCCCACGGCGATCGAGATGTGGCCGTGCCCGCTCTCGATGTGGGCGCGGGCGGTCGGCAGTCGCCCTGCCAGCCACTGCCCATGTGCAACCGGCACCATCCGGTCGACGTCTCCGTGCCACAGCTCGACGGGAGCGGTCACGTCCCCAAGGTCGAAGCCCCATGGCCTGGTCAGTACCTGCAGGTCCTCGACCCACCCCTCGTTTCCGGCCGCGAGAGCGTGCTTCAGGTGCACGGCACTGTCCGCGCCATAAGCGCCGGTCACCTCGGCGACATCCGGCGGGGGCAGCAGACTGGCGATCCCGGAGGCGAGATCAGCCGGGGTGTCCCGGACCACCGCTGCCAAGTGCGATACCACCGCGCGCTGCTCCCCCTCCCCCTTGGACGCGCTGCCGAACTGAACGGTGTTCTGCATGCCCATGCCTTCGACGAAGTCGAGTCTTTCGGCGTCGTGCGGTGCGAACGATGCGATCAGCAGCACTCCCGACACACGCCGCGAGTCCCCCACCGCGCCGGCCAAGGCGTGCGGCCCACCCGCGGACCAGCCCACCACCAGATACCGATCGACCCGCAGGTGATCCATCAGCGTGCGGCAGTCCTCGGCTGTGCCTAGGAGAGTACGTCCAGGCAGCGGACTGGAGCGGCCATAGCCGGCGCGGGAGTAGGTGACGACGCGGTATCCCCGGTCAGTGACCGAGTCGAGGACGGAGTCCATGGGAACCGCCGAGCCCGGCATGCCGTGGTGGAACAGAACGGCCGGTCCGCGCTCGGGCCCTCGAACGGCGAACTCGAGCACACGGCCGTCCTGCAGGTACATCGACTGCATGTCCGTGCTTCCGGCGCTTTTGTCACCGCTGTCCGGGGCTCGGCTCCCCGATGCGGGCGGCGACCCGCCATCCTTGTCCGTGGAACGTGGGTGCATCGACTCGATCCCTTCTGTCGGATGATCTGTGGCCCGTCTGTATTTCAGTACGTCACGGGGTTCGGCAAGGGCGCGTCGCAGACCGGGCGCGGCGGCGGTGATCCCCCGCGTGGTACGCCTGGTCGTGGACGCCGCCCTCTGCCCTCCTCCCGTCCTCTCGTCCCTTCGCAGACGCCCGGGACGAGGCTTCGGTCGCACGATCAGCGTCCGTACGCTTCCAGCAGTCGCAGCCACACTTCGCTCACCGTGGGGAATGCCGGCACCGCGTGCCAGAGCCGGTCGATGGGCACCTCGCCGACCACCGCGATCGTCGCGGCATGCAGCAGGTCGGCGACGTCGGGGCCGACGAGCGTGAACCCGACGATCACCTTGCGGTCCTCGTCGACGACCATGCGGGCGTGTCCCTTGTACCCGTCGGCGTGCAGGGCCGATCCGGCGACGGCACCCAGGTCGTAGTCGACCACGCGGGTCCGGATGCCGAGGTCCTCGGCCGCGGCCGCGGTCAGGCCCACCGACGCGATCTCCGGCTCGGTGAAGACCACCTGCGGCACCGCGCGCTCGTCGGCTGTTGACGCGTGGCGGCCCCACGGGCTGTCGTCCACCGCTTCGCCCTTGGCGCGCGCCACGATGACGTCACCCACCGCGCGGGCCTGGTACTTGCCCTGATGGGTCAGCAGTACACGCCGGTTGACGTCGCCGGCGGCGTACAGCCACCCGTCGTCAAGGGGCGCCTTGTCCTTCCCTACGACCCGCAGGGTGTCATCCACCGTGAGCCACGCACCCGGTGTCAGCCCCACGGCGTCGAGTCCGACGTCCTGGGTGTTCGGTGTACGGCCGATCGCGACGAGGACCTCGTCGGCGTGGACGTCCTCACCGCTGGTGAGCGTGATGTGCACGGTACCGTCGTCGTCCCGCTTCACGGCCCCGGCCTCCGCGCCGAGGCGCACCGAGACTCCGGCTTCCCGCAGTGACTCGGTGACCCGCTCGCCGACGAAGGGCTCCGCGAGCGGCAGGACACCGTCACGGGCCAGCATCGTCACGGACGATCCCAGAGCGGCGAACGCCGTCGCCATCTCCGACGCCACCACGCCGCCGCCGATGACGGCGAGCCGGCCGGGAACCGTGCGCGCGGCGGCGGCCTCCCGGCTGCTCCACGGCTTCGCCTCGAGCAGACCGGGGATGTCCGGCAGCAGTGCGGCGCTGCCGGTCGCCACGACCACCGCGTGACGTGCGGTCAGCGTGGTCGTGACGCCGGACTCGTGGGTGACCTCGACGACCCGGTCTGCGCTGATCCGCCCCTGGCCCCGGTGCAAGGTGATCCCGACGGAGTCGAGCCAGGACACCTGCCCGTCGTCGTTCCAGTTCGAGGCGAAGGAGTCACGGCGGCTCAGCACCGCCGTGACGTCGAGGTCACCGGTCACCGCCTCTCGCGATCCCGGCAGTTGCCGGGCGGCACGGAGCGCGGCCGTGCTGCGCAGCAACGCCTTGGTCGGCATGCAGGCCCAGTAGGAGCACTCACCGCCGACGAGTTCGCGCTCCACGATGGCGACGCTCAGCCCGCCCTGCACCACCCGGTCGGCGACGTTCTCCCCGACAGGACCCGCACCGATGACGATGACGTCGTATGTGTGGTCGCTCATGTCAGGCCTCCTCGGCGGCGCGGCCCAGGCGCAGGGCCGAGATGAGGAAGAAGATGCCGCCCGGGATGGCGTAGCCGATCGCACTGGCGAGCGTCGGGTTGTCGGCACCGGCGGACGCGACGAACGAGCCTCCGGCCAGCACCGAGATGCCGCCGCTGAGGATCATCGCCCACTGGCCGCCCATCTTGCGACGCGGAACGGCCACGATCAGCTGGACCAGCCCGGACACGATCGCCCAGGCTCCCCATACACCCAGCACCGCGGGGATGCCGGAGGTGGCAGCGATGCCCACGCTGACGGCGGCGACCAGGCTGACCGCCATGTTGACGTAGAGCAGGACAGGCGATCGGGTCTCGCGGGTGGCGTTCGCGTCGACGACGGCCGCACCGACGTCGAACAGCGGATACACGACCAGCAGCACGGCCGCGACGGGGCTGATCTCCTTGGCCATGGTGAACATCACCAGGGCCCAGACGATGGCGAAAGCGAACCGGACGAAGTACAGCCTGCGCAGGGCGGAGGCTGTCCCGGTTCCGGTTGTGAGGGCTGGCGCGGCAGCGTTGCTGGACACGTTGATCCTTCGGTGGATGCGAGGGGGACGACGTTCAGGTTCGGCGTGTCGCGTGACGCACTGATCACCCACAGAGAGACTGAACGTTCTGTGCGCTATAGCTTGGCAAGCGGGCCTCGACCTGTCAAGACCGAACGTTCTACCCACCTAGGCGGGCATGCGTTCGCGATGCCCGCCGGAGGTGTTGAGCGGCTCACAGCAAGACAGAACGTTCTCCATTGACCGCTCGGTGGGCGCCTGTCAGAGTGGCGAGCAGTGGAACGCTCGCCACAGGACGTTCCGCCACCACTCCTTCCACCTTCGAGAGGCGGGACGTGTCATGAGACTGCGCGCCCTGTGGCGCACTACCGTCACCGCGGGCGCCCTCCTCCTGTTCGGGGCCACTGCTGCCCCGGGGAGAGCTTGGGGCCCTGGGAGTGATCTTCGCTTTCGCGACCGAGTCCCGTCCCTCTACGCGGCGCGCGGGCGGACTCCGCCGGCCGGCCCGTGAAAGCGATGCCCCCTGCAGCCGTCACCGTGCGGGCGATCACCGAGGCCATCGCCCGCACGGTGGGGCCGCGTCCGACAATTCAGGCCGACGATCCGCAGCCGCGCCTTGGGTCTCCACGGCGACACCCGACACCTTCTTCCGCTCACTCGGCGGCGCGGTGGAGGTGTCGGTGCTCGGCTCGGCCCTCACCACCCGGATCGGCCACCACGCCCTCGCGAGGATCCGGCCGGCTCAGCGCCCGGGACCAGGTCACGGCCGCGTCGGCGTCCAGCGGCGGGAGGCGCACGCCCTGAGCGGTGCGCGCAGCCCGAGCCCGGCATGTAATGATGGAGAACGTTCGGTCTTGACGGCCGTGGACGAATCTTGCCATGATGGCAAGGCAGAACGTTCGCCCCTCTCTCCGGCCCCCGGAAGCCTGACCACCCCTCAGGCTCACCGGATCCGCTGATCGAGGACGTTCCCGCGCGGCACCCGGTGCCACGCCTCCCTCGCGTCACTGCCCCTCCGCGGGCCACACCGACCGGACCCGCCCGGCGCCCGCCGACGTGGGCGGCCGACAACTGCCCGGCCGGTCACGCTCGTTGCTCAGCAACAGAGAAAGAGGTCCCATGCCTGCCACCGACCCACAACTCGTCGACCGCCTCATCGGCACTCTGCGACGCTTCGTACAGGCGGAACGGGTGGTCACCGCCGGACCCGACTACGAGGCCGGCCGGAACATCTGGAACGGTGCCGTGTCGACTCGTCCCGGCGTCATCGTCCGGTGCGCCGACCAGGCCGATGTCCAGGTCGCCCTCCATGCCTCGCGGATGCACGACGTGCCGTTGACGGTGCGCGGCGGGGGCCACGACTGGGCCGGCAGGGCACTGAGCGAAGGCGGCCTGACCCTCGACCTCTCGGCCATGCGCCGGGTGACGGTCGACCCCGTGGCCGAGGTCGCCGAGGTGTCGGGAGGGGCCACGGCAGCTGATGTCGTGGCCGCCGCCCAGCCGTTCGGCCTGACCGCCGCGACGGGCTCGGCGGGATCCGTGGGCATGGTGGGCCTGACACTCGGCGGGGGCTACGGGCCGCTCAGCGGCCGCTTTGGGCTCGCCTTGGACAATCTGCTGTCCGCTGACGTCGTCCTCGCCGACGGCTCGGTCGTCACCACCGACGCCGAGAGGGAACCGGACCTGTTCTGGGCGCTGCGCGGCGGCGGCGGGAACTTTGGTGTCGTCACCTCGATGCGGGTGCGCCTGCACCGTGTGCCCACGCTGTTGTCCGGTCTGGTGCTGTTCCCGTGGGACCAGGGCGAAACCGTACTGACCGCGCTGTCGGACGTCCTGGCCGAGAGCCCGGACGAGCTGACGGTGCAGTCCGGCGTCCTTCCCGGGCCCGACGGCAAGCCCGCGGTGTTCCTCTCACCCACCTGGAGCGGCGACGACACCCTGGCGGGAGAACGCGCGGTGGCACAGCTGGACGCCCTCGGCACACCCCTCGTCTCGCAGGTGGGGCCCACCACCACCTCCGACATGCTGGCCGGCATCGACGCGCTGTTCCCCTCCGGACGGCACGTCGTGATCCGCTCGCGTTCGGTGCCGTCACTCACCCCGGGAGTGCGCGACATGCTGAGCCTCGCGGGAGACACGCTGACCTCGCCCTACTCGGCGGTGTCGGTACACAGCTTGCACGGAGCCGCGACGCGCGTCCCCGTCCCGGACACGGCGTTCGGCAACCGCGACCCGCACCTCATGATCGAGAGCATCGCCCTGTGGGACGCGAGCGACATCCGCGCGGCGGAACACCGCGCCTGGGCCGACAAGCTGACCTGCGCTCTCGTCTCCGATGCCCTTCCGGGCGGCTATCCGAATCTGCTGGGCCCGGACGAGACCTCACAGATCGCACATGCCTACGGCCCCAACACCGCACGGCTGCTCGAAGTGAAGCACCGCTTCGATCCCGACCACGTCTTCAAGGCCATTCCCCTGCCGGACCCCTCGTAAGAGGTCGGGCGACCATCCCTCCACACATCGAGACGAGGCAATTCATTGAACCTCCGAAATCGGACGACTCGCGGCGCCGCGACCCTGGGGCTGTTGCTGGCCACCACGGCGGTGACCGTTCCCCAGGCCATGGCAGCGGACGCGGACGCGCGTACGAGCAACGGGCCCGTGAGCGGCACGGCGAGCACGCCGATCGGCAAGCTCGGCCCCCTGACGGACCTCATCATCGAGCGCATCCTGGTGAGTGACGACGTGGCGGCGTCCAAGTTCGGCACCGGCTCGCCGATCGAGGACCCGGTGCGCGAGGCACAGGTGCTGGAGTCGGTGCGCAAGCAGGCCGACGCCGCCGGAGTGAACGCGGACGCGGCGGTCGCGTTCTTCCGGGACCAGATCACCGCGAGCAAGGTCGTGCAGCGTGGTCTGGTCGCCCGCTGGACCGCTCACCCCGAGGAGGCCCCCACGACACGCCCCGACCTCGGCGCCATCCGCACCAGGCTCGACCGGCTGACCACCGCCCTGCTCGCCGAGCTCAAGGCCACGCAGCACGTGCGGGACAAGCCCATCGCCTGCACGGTGCAGCTCACGCTGGCCGGTGTGTCGGGGGCGGTGGTGGACCACCTGGACGCGCTCCACCGGCAGGCGCTCAGGACGGCGACCGACTCCGTGTGCGCACCGGTCGGCCAGTAGCACCGGCCCTCCCGGCACGGCGCCTTCTGGACCGGGGCGCGGTGCCTCGCCGGCCTGTAGGGTCGGCCCTGGCAGGACGCGAGACTGCCACCGGAGGAACTCGGCCGGTGGCAGCCCGGACGGCGTGAAGCCGTCACGGCGTTCCGGATCTCGACGCACTCATCCCCACCATCGCGCCGGCCACGACGGGAGCGAACCAGAACTTCCCGTTCGGCGGGACCAGCATCCTGATCATCGTCGGTGTCGGTCTGGAAACGGTGCGGCAGATCGAGCCAGCTCCAGCAACACCACTACGAGGGCTACCTGCGCTGAGCGGACCGTCGAGCCCACTACCTGGGATGAGGACAGGCTCATGCGCGTCTTTCAGCAGCTTCGTCGGTCAGCACCTGATACGCCGATCGCGTTCCGAGGGGCACGACGTCGTCGCCCTGGCCCGCTCGGCCGCGAGCCCGCGAAAGTTGACCGACGCGGAAGCCGAACCGGTGCGGGGCGACCTGATCGAGCTGCCCCATGGCGACTCGACGGCTCCCCCGGCCCGGCTGGAGTACCTGCTCGGCGTGGACGCCGTCGCGCACGCCGCGGCCAGAATGGAGTTCAGGTCCACCGCCCCCATGCCAGCGGTGCCGAACGCCGCTCGCTGTCCGGTGTAGAACATCTCCGCCACGGCGGCGTACGCATCGGTGGTCGAGTCGAGCCAGTCCGGCCGTACCGGCCGACGAGGTCCTCGAACCAACGGCCTTGCGCAGCGGTGCGAGAGCCGGCCCAGCACTCGGCGAAACCGGGCGGCACCGTACCGCTGAACCCCGGCAGGATGGGGACGATGCCGAGCTGCCGCATCCGCTCGATGACCTTCCGACCGAGGCTGATCGAGATGGGCACGCCGTCGGATCCGCGCGACAATGCGCACGTCCCACGTCATCGAGGGATTCGTGTTCGATCGAAAGACGCGAATTCGCGCGGTTCAGTCCCGCGGGGAACTCGGCACGATCCTCGCCACCGTCCAGTCGGGTTCCGTCCCCGACTCCACTGTCCGCACCTGCGCAGCCGCCCTGCCGGACGTGGCGCCGACGGCGGCCGTCGCGCGCGAGGCGATGAACGGCAGGGCGCTCCCCGAGCCGGTCACGACGGCCAGGGCAAAGCCCACGAAGAGGAGGTGGCGACGGAGAACCACGGGGGCACCACCATGGCGAGAGAACGTTCTATCTAGTTGTTGTGATTCAATGCGCTGCCGTGGACACCTGTCAAGACCGAACGTTCTATCGTTTGGTAAGCTAGTGGTCATGAGCAAGAAAACACAAGGTGGCACCATCTCCGAGGCGCGTACGCGGCTCCTGAACACAGCAACCCGGATCTTCTACACCGAGGGCATCCACTCCGTCGGTATCGACCGGATCACTGCCGAAGCCCAGGTCACGCGGGCCACCCTGTACCGCCACTTCGCCGGCAAGGAAGACCTCGTCCTCGCCTACCTCGACCAAGCCGACCAGGCCATCCGCACTCAGATCACCACCGCCATCGCCAGCACCCCGTCCCCGCCCGACCAGGTCCGCGCCGTCGCCAGGACCATCACCGACGGCATCCAGTCCCCCGGCTTCCGCGGCTGCGCCTTCCTCAACGCCGCCGCCGAATACTTCGACCCCGCCCATCCCATCCACCAAGCCGTCCTCGCCCACCGGCAGTGGTTCCTCACCACCCTCACCGACCTGCTCGCACGCACCAATGAAGCTGAGGCCCCAGCCGGCGGCCAACACCTCGTCATGCTCCGCGACGGCGCCATGGCAGCCGGCTGCCTCTTCGATCCCAAGCTGATCTCCGAAACCTTCCTCCACGGCGTTGAGGGACTGCTGCGAACCATCACCGCGCAAGCTCCCGACAATCCCGCCGACGACTGACTACGCGGGGAAGCAACGCCCCCTGGTGGGATCAGCCTGCAGGCGAGGATCGGATACGGCCAGCTGAGCGTCGGCGGCCAGCGGCTCTTCCACGCCCCAGCGCCGCAGGACCGCTGCGGCAGAGCGTCGGACGTCCGACACTCTGGCAAGTTACGCATTTACACCGGCCACCGCTCGTGGCTTCTATTCCCAGGTGTCTCGCATGTAAGACCACCGCTCGATGGCCTATGTCACGGACACGGGCTGTTCATTTCTTCCTTACACCCGGCGTAAGTTCTCTGCCATTGGTGAGCGACCTGGCCGGTTACGGCGCTGGGGCGTTTGCAGCTCCGGGCCCGGCGCGCAGCAGGATCCGGGGGGCAGCGGAGTGCCTCACCCTCCCCCATCGACATGCACTGTGACGCGTGAGGCAGCCAGCACAACAAGGAAGCCTCTATCGCGACTCCACATCCCAAACGGCGAACTGTCCCGGCTGCTGGATGAAGTCAGCTGACGCCGACTGCGGATCGTCAGACGTCGCCGTCCACCCATGATCGCCGACCGACCGGCATCCTCCCTCAACGCCGTCGCCGAGTTCCCGAACCCCGAGCATCCCGTCCACGTCACTGTGCTCACACACCGCCAGTGGTTCCTCGACAAGGTCACCGAACTGCTGGCCGACATCCGGGAGACGCCCGCTGAAGCCGCCGCCCATCACTTCGTGATGATGCGTGACGGCGCCACGGTCGCCGGCTGCCTGTTCGGCCCCCGGGATGGTTCGCAACGCCTTCCTGCGACTCCGGGCTCCTCGGCAACCAGGGTGGGGCCGGGACAACGCCTACAGCGGTGTGAGGCGTACATCTGTGTCATGTGCGGTCAGCAGCGTGCGGTCGGGGATCTGCTGCCAGTGCGGTCCGTCGTCGTAGGGCTCGGAGGCCACGACGGTGCCGCCGCCGGGCCGGGTGAGGTACCACAGGGTGTCGCCCCAAGCCGTGGCGGTGATGGTGTGGCCGTTGGTGAGCAGCAGGTTGAGGCGGGAGCCGGGGGCCGCCGCCGCGACCTCCAGCACCGTGTCGGCCAGCGCCTGGCCCTCCGCGTCACCGCCGCGCAGCCGCGCCAGGACCAGCGCCCAGACGAGCGCCGAGTCGTTGCGGGCCTCCAGCGACAGCAGGTCCTCGGGCGGCAGCGTCTGGGACACCGCGGCCAGGGAGCCGGGCCAGCCCCGGACCGTGCCGTTGTGGCTGAACAGCCAGGTCCCCGCCGCGAACGGGGCCGCGGCAGCCTCCGCGTCCGCGCCCGACAGGGTCGCGTCCCGCACCGCGGCGAGCAGCGCGGTGGTCCGTACGACCCGGGCGAGGTCGGCGAACGACAGGTCCGCCCAGATCGGCCCGGCCCGCCGGTACCGGGCCGGCACCAGGTCCCCTTCCGCGTACCAGCCGACACCGAACCCGTCGGCGTTGACCGTCCCGTACCGCTGATGCCGGGGTGCCCACGACTGCCGGTACAGCGCGTGCGGGGGCTCCACCAGGAACCGGCCGAGCGCCTCCCGTCGCCCTACGTACGCCACATGACGGCACATCAGACGCTCTCCGAGCGTGCCGTGCGGAAGCCGGAGAAGATCTGCCGGCGGATCGGGTAGTCCCAGTTGCGAAACGTGCCTCGGCAGGCCACCGCGTCCACGGCGAACGAACCGCCGCGCAGCACCTTGTGCTCGGAGCCGAAGAAGACCTCCGAGTACTCCCGGTACGGGAACGCCCGGAAGCCCGGGTACGGCAGGAAGTCGCTCGACGTCCACTCCCACACGTCGCCGATCAACTGCCGAACCCCGAGCGGCGACTCACCGGCCGCGTAGCTCCCCGCAGGGGCCGGGCGCAGATGCCGCTGGCCCAGGTTGGCGTGCTCCGGGCCCGGGTCGGCGTCACCCCACGGATAGCGCATCGAGCGGTCGCCGGCCGGGTCGTACCGCGCGGCCTTCTCCCACTCGGCCTCCGTGGGCAGCCGGCGCCCGGCCCAACGGGCGTAGGCGTCCGCCTCGTACCAGCACACGTGCAGCACCGGCTCGTCGGGCGGCACGACCTCCGTGACGCCGAAGCGGCGCCTGAGCCACTGCCTGCCGTCCCGTCGCCAGAACAGCGGGGCATCGATGCCGTGCCCGCGGATGTGCGCCCAGCCCTGAGCGGTCCACCAGCGGGGGTTCGTGTAGCCGCCGTCCTCGATGAAGGCCTGGTAGGCGGCGTTCGTGACCGGCGTGGTGTCGATGAAGAACGGGGCCACCTCGCGCCGGTGCGCGGGGCGTTCGTTGTCCAGGGCCCACGGCTCGTCACTGGTGCCCATCGTGAACGGGCCGCCCGGCACGAGAACTTCGGACGGACCGGTGAACAGCGGCACGGGCTCCGGGTCCGGGGCGGTCAGGGCCGGGGGGCCGGTGCGCAGCTGATGGGTGATCAGCATGGTTTCACCGTGCTGCTGTTCGTGCTGGGCGACCATCCCGAACGCGAAGGCGGCCTCGGTCAGCCGCGTCCCGTGCAAGGCGGCCCGCTCCAGCACGTCCAGCACCCGGGTGCGGACGTCGGCCGCGTAGCCGCGGGCCTCGGTGGGTGAGAGCAGGGGCAGTTTCGGCCGCTCGGCCCGCGGATGCTCGAAGGCGTCGTAGAGGCTGTCCATCTCGGGCCGTATCGCCTCCTGACCGGCTACGGCCCGTAGCAGCCACTGCTCCTCCTGGTTGCCGATGTGGGCGAGGTCCCACACCAGCGGGGACATCAGGGGCGAGTGCTGCGCGGTCAGGTCGGGCTCCTCGACGCAGCCGGTCAGCAGTGTGGTCCGCTCGCGCGCGACGACCAGCGCCGTCAAGGCGCGTTCACGCAAGGTCTCCGAGCCCGACGACGTTTCGGCGGTGATGCCGCTCTCGGTGGCGGCGTCCAGGGCAGGGTCGTTCATGGGCGGGTCTCCCTCCCGTGCGGGCCGCGGCTCGCGCCGTTCAGCAGATCCAGCAGATCGTCGGCGGGGCAGCGGCCCCGACGGACATAGCGCTCCAAGTGCTCGGCGACGGCGTCCGTGACGTGTGTCGAGGCGCCGAGCCGGGGCAGGGCATCCAGCGCCGCGCGAAAGCATGTGTCGGCCGTCTCGCGCAGCTCCGGATCGGTGAGGGCGAGACGAGCGGCAACCCGGTACAACGGGTTGTGCGGGGCGGCGAGTCCGAGGGAACGCTCGGCCAAGGGCTTGACGGCCCGGTAGGCCGTTTCGGTGGCCTCCACGTCGTCGAACAGCGCCGCCGTCACGGCGAGCGGCACGATCCAGCCGTCGTCGCCGGGCTGCGCGTCGATCATGCGCAGTTCGAGATGGCCGCGCGGCCTGACCGGCGGGAACAGCGTGGTGACGTGGTACTCGAGATCCTCCCGCGTCGGCGCTCTCGGGGTCCGGTGCCGTGTCCATTCCCGGAAGGACATGGACGCCGGTACGTCCCAGGGCCCGTGGTCCCGCCGGACGCACATCACCGGGGCGTCCAGCACATGCAGGGTCCAGGCGCTGCGGGGGTCGGAGGTGAGCAGGGGACCACCGGCGCGGTCGATGCCGATCTGGGTCCACCGCAGTTGACGGGTGGACCGCCAGCCGGTGGGCCGGCCGCCGGACAACGGGGAGTTGGCGAACGCCGCCAGCAGCACAGCCCCCAGATGATGGGCCAGCCACCATCGCCGCACATGTCCCTGGGGGCCGGGCTCGTCGTGTCCAGCGTCCAGGGACACCTGCACGGAGGCGGAGGTGCACATCATGAAGCGCCCGGCGGGACCGTTGCGGTCCAGGCAGGCCTCCAACGCGTCGTAGCGCGGCTCGCGCAGGAACCGGCGGGGCTCGTGCCAGGGATCGTGGCCGAGGCCGACGAGGGCGAGACCGGCTTCGCGCAGGACCGCGCGGACGGCGCCCAGGTCCTCGCTCACGGTACGGACGCACTCCGTCAAGGAAGTGGCCGGTGCTGAGCTCAACTCCAGTTGGCCACCGGGTTCGACGGTCAGGGCCGAAGTCAGCGGCAATGTCCGCAAGGTGGCATACACCGTCCGGAGCCGTTCGGGTGCCACGGGCAGGTGCGGCGCCTGTGTGTCATGAACGAGCCACTCCACCTCGACACCGAGGCGGCGTGGCGGGCGGGTCTCGAAACAGGTCCCGCGGACCAGGGCCTCGGCTTCCGCCTCACTGATCGCGGCGCCGGAACGGGCCCGGCCCCCGTGCGCGTCGGACATCAGCAGTCCCTTCCTGAGTGCCGTTCCCCTGCGATCATGTTCCGTGGACGGGACGGGACCCGGCACCGACCGGGGTCGCCCCTGGCCCGGCCCCGGTGGAGTCGCCGTAGACATCGATGCGTCGGTCAGCGACCGTAGGTCTCCAGCAGACGCAGCCAGACCTCGCTGATCGTGGGGTGCGCGGGGACCGCGTGCCACAGCCGGTCCAGGGGCACCTCACCGGTGATCGCGATCGTCGCGGCGTGCAGCAGTTCCGCGACCTCAGGGCCGGCCAGGGTGAAACCGACGATCACTTTGCGGTCCTCGTCGACGACCATTCGGGCACACCCCTGATAGTCGTCGGCGTGCAGGGCCGAGCCGGCAACCGCGCCCAGGTTGTAGTCCACCACCCGGGTCCGCAGCCCTGCGGCCTGCGCCGCGGCCGCGGTCAGCCCGACCGACGCCACCTCCGGCTCGGTGAACACCACCTGCGGCACCCAACGCTCGTCAGCGGTGGCCACATGCCTGCCCCAGCGGTCGTCCTCTACGCGCTCGCCCTTGGCCCGGGCCACGATCACATCACCCGCGGCCCGCGCCTGGTACTTGCCCTGATGCGTCAGCAGCACACGCCGGTTGACATCGCCGACCGCGTACAGCCACCCCCCGCCCAGAGCCTGACCGTCGCCGCCGACCACCCGCAGCGAGTCATCCACCGCGAGCCAGCCAC
The DNA here is from genome assembly GCF_019049165.1 of Streptomyces sp. AC627_RSS907. Lineage (NCBI taxonomy): Bacteria > Bacillati > Actinomycetota > Actinomycetes > Kitasatosporales > Streptomycetaceae > Streptomyces > Streptomyces sp. AC627_RSS907. The sequence continues at coordinate 82,581 of NZ_JAGMUE010000168.1, read as the reverse complement.
CCGGCTCCAGGCCCACCCGGTCCCAACCGATGTCCCGCGTGTTCGGCCTGCGCCCGATCGCCACCAGCACCTCATCGGCCTCGATCAGCGCACCGCTGGTCAGCGTGACCCGCACCGTGCCGTCATCGGCACGCTCCACCGCACCCGCCTCGGCGCCCAGCAGGACCGTCGCCCCGGCATCCCGTAGCGAAGCGGTCACCCTCTCCCCCACGAACGGCTCCGACGACGGCAGCACACCCTCACGTGCCGGCATCGTCACCCGCGACCCCAGTGCGGCGAACGCCGTCGCCATCTCCGACGCCACGACACCGCCGCCGATGACAGCCAGGCGTCCCGGAATCGCCTTCGCGGCAGCCGCCTCCCGGCTGGTCCATACCCCCGCCTCGGCCAGACCCGGGACATCAGGCAGGAGGGCCGAGCTGCCCGTCGCCACCACGACCGCATGACGCGCGGTCAGCGATGTCACGGCGCCGTCCTCACCCACCACCTCCACCGCACGCTCGCCGACGATCCGCCCCTGGCCACGGAACAGCGCGATCCCGGCCGACTCCAGCCAGCACACGTGTCCGTCGTCCTTCCAGTGCGAGGCGAACGCGTCCCGGCGCGCCAGCACCGCCCCCGCGTCCAGCGCACCGGTGACCGCCTCACGCGCCCCGGCAGCCGCTGCGCATCCCGCAGGGCCGCCGTGCTGCGCAGCAACGCCTTGGTCGGCATGCACGCCCAGTACGAACACTCACCGCCGACCAGTTCCCGCTCCACGAGGGCGGCACTGAGCCCACCCTGCACCACTCGGTCAGCGACGTTCTCGCCGACCGGGCCGGCACCGATGACGATGACGTCGTACGTGTCCGCAGCCACGCCGTTCACGCGTCCTTCGCGGTGCGGCCCAGACGCAGGGCCGAGATCAGGAAGAACACGGCACCGGGGATGGCGTAACGGATCGCGCTGGACAGCACGGGATCGTCCGCACCCGCCGACGCGATGAACGATCCGCCCGCGAGCACCGAGATGCCGCCGCTGAGGATCATGGGCCACTGGCCGCCCATCTTCCGCCTCGGGACGGCGACGATCAGCTGCACGAGACCGGCCACGACCGCCCACGCACCCCACACCCGCAGCACCGCCGGGATGCCCGACGCACAGGCGAACGCCAGGGCGATCGCTGTGATCGAGCTGACCGCCACGTTCAGATACAGCAGCGTCGGCTTACCCGTGCGACGCGACACCTTCGCGTCATAGATCGCCGCTCCCACATCGAACAGCGGGTAGAGCACCAGCAGGACAGACCCGATCGGAGTGATCTCGTCGGCCATCATGAGCATCACGAGGGCCCAGACGATGGCGAATGCGAACCGGACGAAGTACAGCCGTCGCAGAGCAGAGGCGGTCCCGGCCAGGCCGGAGGCGGCAGCAACAGTACTCACGATGATCCTTTCGGAAAGGAGCGGCAGAACGAACGTTCTGCCGCATCAGCATGGCAAGGGAAGGGTCTTTCGTCAAGACCGAACGTTCTGTCTTCCAAACTCGCGTGGGGCGCACTCCCCCGCGCAGACCATCGCCACTCGCTCGCCTGATGGAGAACGTTCGGTATTGACGCCATGCAATTCGACCGGGAGACTCTAGTCAGACAGAACGTTCTCCCTCTATTGCCTCTCGCCTTGCGTGCCGCGCCGCGAGCATCACTCGCCGCAACAGCCCAGGCAGGCAGCGGGCATACCGGCCTACCTCCCACCAAAGGACATACGATGGCAGACACCATTTACATGGGGACCGCGACTTCCACCGGCGACGGCAGGGCCGGAGGCCGCGTCCAGTCCGACGACGGCCTGCTCGACCTCTCGCTGGCGATCCCGAAGGAGATGGGCGGCCCCGGCGGGGCGACCAACCCCGAACAACTGTTCGCCGCAGGGTGGGGCGCATGCTTCCACTCGGCCCTCAAGGCTGTGGCAGCAGGGCAGAAGACCACTCTCACCTCGTCCACGGTCGTCGCCGAGATCGGCGTGCAGCGAACGCCCGAGGGCGGGTTCGGTCTCAGCGCCACGCTGCGCATCGGACTGCCGGACCTTGAGCAGGCGGCGGCCGACAAGCTCGTGGAGGCGGCCCACGCGATGTGTCCCTACTCCAACGCGACCCGCGGCAACATCCCCGTCGACTTCGAGGTCAAGGCGGCCTGAGGCCGGTAGTCGGGGCCGAGGGTTCCTCTCGTCCCGACACAAAGATGATCGGCGTCCGGGTCACGGCGAGTGAAGCCCTTGCCCCGGCGAGGGCTGATCCCGGTCAGGCCGGCCTGGTGCATGAGCCGCTCGACGCGCTCGCGGCCGACGTGGACGCCCTCACGCTGGAGGACGGCGTGCACACGGGGTGAGCCGTGGATTCCGCCGGACTCGTCGTGGACCTGCCGGATCCTGCCCGTCAGCTCGATGTCCCGGCGGCGCCGTTCGCACGGCTTCTTCTCCGTCAGGCGCCACCGGTAGTAGGTGGAGGAGGGGATGTTCAGTTCCCGGAGTACGGGCCCGGCCCCCAGATGCGGGTGCTTGTCAACGAGCGCCGTCACCTGGGCCGGGTCGGGTCGAGCTGGGCCGCGAAAAATGCCGAAGCCGTCCGCAGGACCTCGTTCGCCCGCTTGAGCTGGGCATTCTCCTTGCGCAGGGCGGCAAGCTCCTCACGCTCGGCGGTGGTGAGCATGTCGTTCCGTTCGCCGGTGTCGGCCTCGGTTTGGCGGATCCAGCCGCGCAGGGCCTCGTGGTGCACGCCGAGTTCCTCGGCCATGCGGCGGATCACGGGCTTCGGCTCGGAAGCGCGGTACATCCGCACCGCCCGCGCACGCAACTCCAGCGGGTACTTCCTCGGGGCAGGCATCGTCCGGGCTCCTCTCATGAGCCCCATCTGACCTGGTGTCACATCCCCCCGCATCTCGGGGGAACCTCATTCTGTGCATACGGGCACGGCAGTCGCGCGGGGAAGCAGGCACGGTTCGACGCCGGACACCGCTGTTGTACACCCCGGCTTCACGGAACCTCCACGATCGAGCCCGGTGCGTACTACAGTTTTCTCCGCGTGACTCGTCATCTTGTGTCGCGCATGAGACGAATGGGGCGGGATCTTCCGCATGCCCAGGGTGCGCCTTTGGGGGGCTTTGTGCAGGAAATGATCATGGGGTCGAATGTGGCCCTGGCGGACCTGAGCGACGACGTCGGTTCGGTGATCGTCAGTCTGGGCTGGGCCAGCCCTACCGGCGAGGGCGACGCTGATGTGTCGGTCCTGCTGCTGGACGCGAACGGCAAGGTACGCAGCGACAGCGACTTCTACTTCTACAACCATCCGGTGGCCGCTGACGGAAGCGTGCAGCTTCTGGGCAAGACGCCGACGGCGGACGGCAGTGAGGACCGCATCAGTTTTGACCTCACCGCGGTGCCGTCCGGGATCGACCGGATCGTCGTCGCCGCGAGCAGGTACGGTGAAGCCCGTTTCGGTGAGCTGGAGGATGTGAGGATCACGCTGGCCGACGCGGCCGGTGAGGGCCTCCTGCGGTTCGCCGTCGACGATGCCGGCTCGGTGACGGCAGTGATCTTCGGTGAGCTGTACCGGCGGGGTGAGGGATGGAAGTTCCGTGCCGTCGGGCAGGGTTACGAAACCGGGCTTGCGGGGCTGGCAACGGACTTCGGGGTCGACATCGAGGACGACGCTGCTGCGGAAGCCGAAGCGGCGCTCGACAGCGCGGAAGCCGACGAGCAGGCGGATGCGGCGGCTCCGGCGCCGACCGAGACCCCGGCCGAGGAGCCGGTCCGGCAGACGCCGCTGGAGGCCGTCCCTGCTCCTCGCCGGCCTGAGGACGAGGCCGGCGAGCCGAAGAAGCCGGCCGCCCGTCCGCGCACCGCGAAGAAGAAGGTGACTCTTCCCCAGACGGTCAAGAAGACCCTTGCGGAGAACGATTCCTGGAGGCAGGCCAGGCTCTTCCCGGTCTCGGTGCTCAAGAGCGACCGGGACCGTGAGATGCGTGCCACCTCGGTGCTGCTGTCGGTGATGGCGCAGGTGCCGGAGTTCAGCAGGAGACTCACCGCGGGATTCGGGGCTCCGGCGGGCCGTATGGAGACGTTCACGGAGGTCTCCCTGCCCCATGGGGACAGTCCGCGGCGCCCGGACGGGGTGATCCGGGTGGAGCGGGCGGGCAAGCTGTGGACCGCGCTGGTCGAGACGAAGACCAACGGCAACGCGCTCAAGGCCGACCAGGTGCAGGCGTACATGGACATCGCCGCGCGCCGCGGTTACGAGGCCGTGATCACGCTGACGAACGACGTCGCGCTGGAGGGCAGTCCGCTCGTCGACGTCAAGATCGACAAGCGGCGCAAGCACAAGGTCGCCCTCTGGCACCTGTCCTGGGCCGAAGTCGCCCACCAAGCGCAGATGCTGATCAGACACGAGGGAGTGGGCAACGCGGCGCACGCCTGGCTGTTGCAGGAACTGCTGCACTACCTGCAGCACGAGAACTCCGGCTGTCACGGATTCCAGAACATGGGACCGGCCTGGGTTCCCGTGCGCAACGGCATCGACGACGAAACCCTCTGTCAGGGTGACGCCCGGGCGCTGGAAGTGGTCGAGAACTGGGAGCGGCTCATCCGCCAGGTCTGCCTCAGGCTGGGCGGCGAACTCGGACAGAAGGTCCTGCCTGTCCAGCGCGCCAAGCGCGGAACGGACCCCAAGGAGCGTCGAAACCGCCTGGCCGACCAGCTCTGCCTCGACGGGCGGCTCCAGGCTGAGCTGCGTATCGACGGGACCCCCGGCGTCCTGACCGTCAGCGCCGACCTGCGCACCGGCAAGCTGCGCACCGGCATCGACATCCCGGCCCCCGAGCAGGGCTACCCCCTGAGCTGGGCCAAGCGACTCGTCCGGCGCCTGGCCGAGGCGCCGGCGGACCTGCACGTCGAGACCCTCGTCGACAGCGAAGCCGGAGGCCCACGCGGAACCCTGGAGCGGTTGCGCCCCGAACCGGCGGACCTGCTGCCCAAGGACAACGCCAAGATCACCGGGTTCCGCCTGTCGCTGCTCAAGAGCATGGGAAGCGGCCGCGGCAACGCCGAGACCGGCTTCATCCGCAGCGTCGACGACGCCGTGCACCGCTTCTACACCACCGTCGTCGTCCACCTGGACCCCCCGACAACACGGCGGACACCGTCCAAGGAACGCGCGACAGCCGGATGACAGCCGGGTGCAGACGGCGGCCAGCCGTCTGCACCCGCCGCGAGACCGTCCTCGGGCACAGGCCCGCCCCGACCGCAACAGGACGCTGGCACCACTCGGCGCCCTACCGCCCGTTACTGCCCGGTCGCTCCGTGCGAACCGCACGGCTCGCCGCCGAAGAGGCACCCCCGGCGCCTGCTGGGAAGCGGGGCGTCGCCCATGGAGGAGTGATCCCGACGAACGGCACGGAGCATGCTGGGCCATCAGTCTGACCAAGGTGCAGGAAAGGGCGCCCGATCTGGTCAGCCTGTTCAAAACAGCGGGTCCCGGTGTGCGCAGCCATGGGCTGGAGGGCGTGCGGGCCGCGGTGTATCTCGTGCTGGACCGCTCCGGGTTCGCTTCCCCACGACCCGACCAACGAGCAGACAAGCCGCCCGATCAGGCGGGGCAGGTCAGCCCTCTTCCCAGTCGACGCTCCCCACGCCCGTGTGGAACAGGCCGTTGAGCGTATGGGGACCGGGCGGAGCGCTCGACCGGCTCCGCCCGCGGAAGTCGGCCGCGAGCACGTCACGGCCCGCCAGGCGGTCGACGACGAGGTCCCGGGTGCGGGCGGAACCACCCCAGTAGGTGCAGGGACACCAGAGCCGGCCCGGTCCCCGGCAGATGGTCGTAAGCGGGCAGAAGCGTCTGC
>NZ_JAGMUE010000168.1:72234-76634 GCF_019049165.1 Streptomyces sp. AC627_RSS907 | reverse complement strand
TTGTGGCGGGGTGCGGGCCGGAGTGCTCCTTGTCGCACCTGATGGATGATCAATAGCCTTGAGTCGTGAGCGATGACACGATTCACAGGAGCCCCATGTCCAACGCCCAGCACGTGCCCGACATCCTCTCGCCCGAGTTCGCCGCCGACCCCTATCCCGCCTACCGGGTGATGCGGGACTCCGCGCCCCTCATCTGGCACGAGGCGACGCGCAGTTACATCGTCTCGCGCTACGAGGACGTCGAGCGCGTCTTCAAGGACAAGGCCGGCGAGTTCACTACCGACAACTACGCATGGCAGATCGAACCCGTGCACGGCAAGACGATCCTCCAGCTCAGCGGGCGGGAGCACGCCGTACGCCGGGCTCTCGTCGCCCCCGCCTTCCGCGGCAGCGACCTGGAGCGGAAGTTCCTGCCCGTCATCGAGCGCAACTCCCGCGAGCTGATCGACGTCTTCCGGCACACAGGTTCCGCCGACCTGGTCACTGACTACGCCACCCGCTTCCCGGTCAACGTCATCGCCGACATGCTGGGCCTGGACAAGGCCGATCACGCGCGCTTCCACCGCTGGTACTCGGCCGTCATCGCCTTCCTCGGGAACCTCTCGGGCGACCCGGAGGTGACCGCGGCCGGCGAGCGGACCCGGGTGGAGTTCGCCGAGTACATGCTGCCGATCATCCGGGACCGTCGCGAGAACCTGGGCGACGACCTGCTGTCCGCGTTGTGCGCCGCCGAGGTCGACGGGGTGCGGATGAGCGACGAGGACGTCAAGGCGTTCTGCAGCCTGCTGCTCGCCGCGGGCGGCGAGACCACCGACAAGGCGATCGCGGGCATCTTCGCGAACCTGCTGCTCCACCCCGACCAGCTCGCCGCCGTCCGCGCGGACCGCTCGCTGATCCCGCGCGCCTTCGCGGAGACCCTGCGGTTCACCCCGCCCGTTCACATGATCATGCGGCAGTCCGCGACGGAGGTGACGCTCAGCGGCGGCACCGTGCCCGCGGGCGCCACCGTCACCTGTCTGATAGGTGCCGCCAACCGTGACGAGAGCCGCTACCGCGATCCCGACCGCTTCGACATCTTCCGCGAGGACCTCACCACCACGACCGCCTTCTCCGCCGCCGCCGACCACCTCGCCTTCGCACTCGGGCGGCACTTCTGCGTCGGCGCGCTGCTGGCCAAGGCCGAGGTGGAGACCGGTGTCGGCCAGCTCCTCGACGCCATGCCCGACGTGCGCCTCGCCGACGGATTCGTACCGGCCGAGCAGGGCGTGTTCACCCGCGGACCGCAGAGCCTCCCGGTGCGGTTCACCCCCGTGAAGGGCTGACTCGTACCGGTCTGCCCCGCTTGCCGGTCCGCGCCGGGACCCGGGCCTTCTCCACGGGCCCGGGTCCCGCGCTACCGCACCACCGGCGTGAACCGCACCGGGAGTGCCGACAGCCCCCGCATCCAGACCGACGGTCGCCAGGTCAGTTCTTCCGGGTCCACGGCCAGCACCAGGTCGGGCAACCGCTCCAGCAGCGTCTCGACCGCCGTCCGCGCCATCACGTCCGCCAGCAGCGGAGCAGGGTAGGGGCAGCGGTGCTCTCCGTTGCTGAACGACAGGTGGGCGGCGTTCTCCGCGCCCACGTGCCCCTCCGGCCAGATCTGCGGGTCGGTGTTGGCCGCGGCCAGTCCCAGCACCAGGCAGTCACCGGCCCGGATTCGCTGGCCGCCCAGCTGGACGTCCTTCACGGCCCACCGTCCGATGAAGTTCTGCGTCGGCGTGTCCAGCCACAGCACCTCGTTGAGCGCCTCGCCCACGCTGAGCCGGCCGCCCGACACGTTCACGGCGAACCGCTCGTCCGTCAGCAGCAGGCGCAGTGTGTTGCAGATCCAGTTCGCCGTCGGCTGCTGCGCCGCCGCGATCACGGAGATCAGGTCCTGGACGATCTCCTCGTCCGTCAGACCGGCCGGGTGCGTCAGCATGCGCGAGGTGACGTCCGGGCCGGGGGCGGCCCGCTTGTCCTTCACCAGCTGCCGCAGCCGCTCGCCCACGCGCCCGTACGCCGCCACCGGGTCGTCACCCTCCCCCGCGTCCAGGGAGATCCGCAGGTCGTCGACGAGCCGGAGGGTGTCCTCGCCCGAGGTCGGCATCCCGCACATCTGCACCACGGTGCGCATCGGCAGGGTGTGCGCGTAGTCGGCCATCAGCTCCGCGTGGCCGCTGCCGGCGAACCGGGCGATGAGTTCGTCGGCGATCAGCAGGCAGTCGTGGGAGAGCTCGAACTGGTCGATTCCCTCCAGCGCCTCGGTGATCACCCCGGCCCGTCGCCGGTGCTCCTCGCCCTCGGTGAACAGCACCGACGGCTGGTAGCCGACGAAGGGCAGCAGCGGCCAGTCCGGCGGGATGTTCTCCCACTGGTTCCAGCGCCGCGAGTCACGCGCGAACAGCTCGTCATGGCTGGTCACATAGGTGACCTCGGAGTAGCCCAGCACCAGCCAGGCCGGGATGTCCCCGTCGAGCATCACGGGCGCGACGGGGCCGTGATCCCTGCGCAGCGTGCGGTAGAGCTGCGCCGGCGTCTGCTGGTACTCGAGCCCCGTCAGGCGCACCGCGCGGGAGTGGGCGGGGCACCCCGGGGGTGCCGGGTGCGCGGAGGGGCGGCCGGGGTCCGTCACAGTGTCGCCTCCTCGGCGATGGCCATGTCGTGGAGGTGGTTCACGAGGGTGATGAGCACGTCCTTGCCGGACTGCCGGACCCGCGCGTCGCAGTCGACCATCGGCACGTGCCCGGGGAGGGCGAGCGCCTGGCGGATCTCGTCCAGGGAGTACCGGTCGGTGTCGCCGTCGAACCGGTTCACCGCCACCACGAACGGTGTGCGGTGGTGCTCCAGCCTGTCGATCGCGTACCAGGAGTCGTCCATCCGGCGCGTGTCCACGAGGACCACGGCGCCCAGTGTCCCCGAGAACAGCCTGTCCCACAGGAACCAGAAGCGCTCCTGGCCGGGCGCTCCGAACAGGTACAGCACCATGCGGGCGTTGAGGCTGATCCGCCCGAAGTCGAACGCGACCGTCGTGGTGGTCTTCGCCGTCACCGCGCTGGTCTCGTCGACGCCCACGCCGGCCTGGGTCATCACCTCCTCGGTGTTCAGCGGCCGGATCTCGCTCACGGAGCGGACCAGGGTCGTCTTGCCGACGCCGAATCCGCCGACGACGACGATCTTCAGGCCGGTCTCCGCGGTGTCGTTCAGCGGTGTGCGGCGGGAGGGCGGCTCAGAGGTTGCGGAGCCCATGGAGCACCTCTTGGAGTAGGGCGGAATCAGGCAGGGAGGCGACGGACGGCGCCGCGCGCGGATGACGGGCGGTGATGCGGCCCGTGTCCAGCAGGTCGCCGAGCAGGATCCGCACGACCATGACCGGCAGTCCGAGCTCTGCGGCGATCTCGACCACGGCGGTGGGGTGTCGGCACAGCTCCAGGATCCGGGCGTGCTCCGACTGCATCCCCGGCACCGGCCCGCTCTCGCTGACGATGAGGGTGACCAGGTCGAAGGACTCGTCCGCGCGGCTCCGTCCACCGGTGACGGTGTAGAGCCGGTCCGGATCACCCGTGTCGACGGGTTTGCGCATCACGACGTACCGCGCACATGGCCCCGCGGCTCGGCCCGCAGATGCTCGCCGATCTGCTCGACCAGCTCCGTCATCTGGTGGCCGACCACTCCGGGGTCGGCGTCCTCCCCGGCGACGACGGCGAGGTGCGCCCCCTCGCCGGCCTCCACGATGAACAGCAGGCCGCCGTGGAACTCGGTCATCGACTGCCGGACGCCGCCGGTGCCGTCGCCGAACTCCATGGAGGCACCCTGAGCCAGGGCCTGGATACCGGAGCAGATCGCCGACAACTGGTCGGCCCGGTCGAGCGTCAGGTGCTCGCTCCAGCAGAGTTTCAGACCGTCCCGGGACAGGACCAGGGCGTGACGTGCGCCGGGGGTCTGTTCCAGGAGGCCGTGCAGGAGCCAGCTGAGGCTGTTGTCGGTGGTCTGCATGATGGGTGATGGGACGGTGGTGTCCGGCTGACCGGTCACCGGCCCGTTCCTCCTATCTCACTAACTCGAGCGGGAAGGGGCGCCGTCGCCCCGGGCGCCGTAGGGGAAGGGATGGGGCTGACGCGTACGGGAAAGGGCAGGACTACGGAGCCGCGGGCGGCTCCGCCCCGGGCCGGTCAGCCGGTCCGGCGGTGCCGTTCCCGGACTGCCGTGCGCGGTGGAAGGCGCCGAACCGCGAGCCCGCGTCGCGGGCGGGGCGCCGCGTCGCCGCCGGGTCACCGGCGTGTCCGGACGCGGACTGGCGCTGCTCGCGGTCGCGTTCCGCCTCGGCCATGGTGCGGCCGGGGGCGCGGACCGGCAGACCGTTCGGCGTGGTGCCGTCG
>NZ_JAGMUE010000168.1:0-72224 GCF_019049165.1 Streptomyces sp. AC627_RSS907 | reverse complement strand
GTGCGGGCAGCTCGGGCGGTGTGCTGGGATGCTTGGCACCCGTGGGCGGTGCCGGGGCCGCGGGGCGGGCGGTGATGTCGGGCGGCGGGGCCGGGGCGGGCGTGAGCGCTGCGGGCATCGCTTCGGGCCGGGGGGCCGTCTCGTGGGGGACGAGGTCGCGCTGCTGGGCGAGCAGATGCAGGGGCAGCAGGACGACGACGCCGGTGCCGCCGCGGGAGGAGGGGCGGTAGTTGACGCTGATGCCGTACTTCACCGCGAGCCGTCCCACCACGGCCAGGCCGAGCCGGGTGCCCTGCAGCGAGGCGAGGTCGGTGACACGGCCGGCCACGGCCTCCTCGGCGCGGCGCATCGCCGCGTCGGCCATTTTCAGGCCGCTGTCCTCGATGGTGACGACGATGCCGGCGCTGCGGTCCTCGACGTAGACGTGCACTTCGTCGATGGGCGGCGAGAAGTTCGCGGCGTTGTCCATCAGCTCGGCCAGCAGGTGCATCACGCCCTCGGCGGCGAAGCCGGAGACCGCGGCCCGGGTGGAGCAGTGCAGGCGGACCCGCTGGTAGGCGGCGATGCGGCCGGCTGCGCCGCGCAGGATGCTCTCCATCACGATCGGCTTGTTCCAGGCGCGGCTCGCCCTGCCGCCCATGAGCAGCGCCAGCCGGTCGGTCACCAGGCCCAGCTGGGAGGTGCTGTGGTCCAGCTTCAGCAGATCGCCGAAGACCTCCTCGCCGTGCCGCTCCTGCATCTCCCGCAGGTCGGCGAGCATCCTCACGGTCTTGGCCTGGACGCGGCTGAGCGCCTTGGCGGAGGCGGCCTGTGCCGCGGCGGCGCGCCGCTCACTGCGGGCGAGCTCGCGGATGAACGATTCGGCCGGGGCACGCAGAGCCGGCAGCCGGGGCAGGTCGGCCTCGGCGAGCACGGTGTCGGCGGACCGGCCGTCGCGCAGCAGGGCGACCGCTGCGGGCAGCGTCTCCCGCACGAGGCGCTCGTGCTCGGCCGCCGACCGGTCCACCTCGTTCCGCAGTTCGTGGTACTCGCCCTCCAGGGCGTCCGCCCGCCGCACGTCCTCCTCAAGGGTGGAGGCGAAGGTGTGCGCGAGCCGCTGCAGTTGCGGGTCGGACGACGGCAGCACGCCGCCCAGCACGTCTGCCGCGCTCGCGCCCTCCCGCAGCCGCTTGGCCACGGCGGGCAGCGTCACACCGGCCAGATGGGAGATCTCGGCCGACAGCCGGGCCGCTTCGGCCCTGAGACGGCGGTTCTCCGAATCCCGCTCGGCGGCTGCGCCGCGGGCCCGGTGGACGAGCCGGTGGTCGACGAGGACGGTGACCGCCACGCAGACCCAGCAGGCCACCACCACGGCCAGGGTCCACGTGAAGGCGTCGGACGGTGCCAGGGCGACGGCCGCTCCGCCGGCGGCGGCGCTCGCCACCAGCACGGCCGACCGTGCGGCGAACGAGGTGCGCGGCGCCCCCACCGGTTGGTGATGGTTGGGCGATGCAGGCACTGGCATGGAGCGGTCCCTCGGTCGTGAGAGCAGGGGAATCGGGGCGGCGGCACGAGACAGCCGCAGGCCGGGAAGACGTCAGCCAACTGGAGGGAGACCTTCCGACCACGTATGGATCATGCTAGTCACCCTGACGTGCGAGAAGGCCCCGCTTGCTGGACAGTCCGTCAGTGATCCGAGTTCGTCGTGAACCCATCGCTCGTACGTCGCGCTGTGGTAGCCGGGAAGACGCCGGACGATTCCGGCCGCAGGGCGGTAGCGCGCGTGGGCGACCGCACTGCCGGGGCGCGGCATCGCCTCGACTGCGAGGTTTTCGCCGGCTCCACCCCTCGCACAAGCCGTCTATTTTCGGCCAACTATGCGAGCGCCGGACCCCCTTCGCGTTCAGGCCGTCGTGATGGCCACGACGCCGGGGTGAGGGAATGCCGCTGACCGTGAAGATCCTGTGACGACGAGCCGGTTCCCGTCGGCCGAGGCCGACAGGGTCACCGCGCGCTCGGGCGCCTGCACGAGGTGGACTGCTGACGAGCGTCGTCGCGACACGCGGCATCGACCCGTGACGGGACCCGCAGACGCTGTTGCAGCCTCAGCCTGCGCGGAAGTCGTGAGCGGTGTACGAGAAGTACACGTGGTAAGTGCCGTGCCCGTCCGATACGTACCAGCGACCGGCCAGAGGCCCATCACGTTGTCGTGCGAGTTGGCTGCGGTCGAGAGCGGGCCTTCATCCGTCCAGTCGTCCGTGATCACGCCGGAGCCGTGGATGCCGCCCTGGGCAACACTGGCGTGTGCCGTCGGGCCCCACAGGCACGGAAACAACGATATCGGCCTCCCAGCCGAGGTTGTATCACCGCTATCCATTTTGCGGTTCCAGTGATAGTATCGACGATACTGTGAGTAGGGTTTCAATGGAACCGTTGAAGAGGGGCTGCCATGTCCGACCGTTTGCGGATCATCGGGGTGGAAGAGACCGTCGTCGTACCGGCCGTCTACGAGGCGTACCAGCGGGCCGGATCACCGCAGATCTTCTCGCGTGGCTTCGGGGACAGCCCGATCGCGAAGAACCTGCACGAGGTCGGCGAGCAACGGCTGGCGCACATGGACGACCAGGGCATCGACGTCGCCGTGCTGTCCCTGTCGTCTCCAGGCGTGCAGGACCTGCCTGAGGCCGACGCCGTCGCGGTGGCGCGCGAGGCGAACGACCAGCTCGCCGAGATCGTCGCCTCCCGGCCCGACCGCTTCCAGGCGTTCGCCGCGATTCCCACCCAGTCGCCGGCCGCGGCCGCGGCCGAACTGGAGCGCGCCGTGTGCGAGCTGGGCTTACCCGGCGCCATGCTGTACGGCCGCACCGGGGACAAACTGGCCGACCACCCGGACAACGACGAGTTGTACGCGATGGCCGAGCGTCTGGCCGTGCCGCTGCACTTCCACCCGCAGACACCGGTCCAGCCCGTCATCGACGCCTACTACTCCAACCTGCCCGAGCCCATGGGCCCCGTTCTGGCCGGCGCCGGGCTCGGCTGGTACTACGACCTCGGCATCCAGTACCTGCGCATGATCTTCTCGGGGGTCTTCGACCGGTTCCCCGACCTGCAGGTGATCGCCGGGCACTGGGGCGAGGTCGCGCTGTTCTACCTCGACCACACCGGCTTCTTCGGCGAAGCAGGCCGCCTGCGCCAGCCCCTTGCGGACTACTTCAAGCAGAACTTCTGGGTCGCCGGCAGCGGCACCAACAGCCCCCGCTACCTGCGCTGGACCGCCGAAGTGATGGGCACCGACCGAATGCTGTACTCCACCGACTACCCCTTCACCTACGGCTTCCGCCCCGGCGGCTTCCCCTACGTCGATACCAGCAACGGCAAAGCCCGTTCCTTCCTGGAGAACTCACCGTTCACCGACGAGCAGAAAGCCGACATCGGCCACCGCAACTGGGAACGCCTCACCGCCCGCGCCAAGCGCCCGACGTCCTGAGGCACCACCACGGCAGGCCGGAACGCCACCGCGCGCCGGCCTGACCTCACGGCACCATCGAGCCGGGCGTACGCGGTGACCGGGACGGGACAAGAACCATAGACGCCGGCCCTCCGGAATGCCGGTGCTCCCCGCAACTCACCAGGCCCCGCTGATCGGCCCCGCCGCGCCCGCGCCGTCCGCGCCGTCCGCCGAGCGCAGTTCGACCGCGATCCGGTCCAGCAGGGGCAGGGCCCGGGCCAGCAGGAAACGCTCGGACTAGCTGCGGGTCTACGGCCCCGCTGCGGTGGTCGCGCGGTGGACGGCGGCCCGACGCGGCCAGGTGACGGCCGTCACGGCAGGCGACGCGTTCACCGCCGACGGCTTCGACATCACCGTCCACGGGGACCTGCACGCCACCATCCATCGCGACATCCCGCGCGTCGTCAATCTCGGCTACCTGGTCGACGGGCGGGTCTACCACCCGGGCGACGCCTACCACGTACCCGAGGCCCCGGTCGGCACGCTGCTGCTGCCCGCCGCCGGCCCGTGGACCAGGACCGGCGAGGCCGCCGACTACGTCCGGGCGGTCGCCCCTGAGCGGCTGGTGCAGATCCACGAGGCGATGCCCAGCGAGATCGGGCAGCACTCCATGGCCCGCCTGCTCAGCCCCGGCATGCTCACCGACGTCCCGCTGGAGATCGTGCCGCCGGGTGACAGCATCGAGGTCTAGCCGGGGACTTGCCAAGGCAAGGATCCCCCCCGTCTCGAAGCAGCCTCAAGTGGGGCCGTCGGGGCCCGCCTTCGGCATGTGCCGCGCTTCCTCGGCGAGTTGACCGAGCTGGAGCGGCGGTCACGGTGCAGAAGATGACCGGCATACGGATGCCCAGGCCGGGGCCGGTGCGCTGCCGGGGGCGAGGGCTTCGTAGTCGACCATCGGCGCCAGCGCTCCCGGCCGGGGCCCTTGCAGGTGCAGACGGTCACCTTCTTGCTGACGCCCGTTGATCCGGGCGTGGAGCAGAAGGCCCCAGGGGTGACGGTCCCGACACCGCCGCCCCCATCGGAGCCGCCGGACGAGGAGGAGCCGGAACCGTCGAAGTCGTCACCCGTGCTGGGCGGCGTCGGGCCGGGGCGCCGTTCGGTGAACGCGGTGCACGAACCGCTCGTGCACGGGGCCTACCAGGGCAAGGGTCCCTCCGCGTCGAAGTAGCCCCCAGTGGGGCCGTCAGGGCCCGTCTGTGCCATGCGGACGATGATCTCGGCGCCCTGTTCGACGGTCTGGGTGCCGGTGTTCCCGTTGAGGTCCGTCTTGGTGTAACCGGGCTCCACCGCGTTGATCCGCATGTTCGGGAACGCCTTCGCGTACTGCACGGTGATCATGTTGACCGCCGTCTTCGACGCCGGGTACGCGACCCCGGGGTAGGCGTGGGTCGGGGTGCCGGCGGTGCTGACCCGGGTCAGGGAGGCCAGGCCGCTGCTGAGGTTGACCACGACCGGGGAGGCCGACCGCTGCAGCAGCGGCAGGAACGCGTGGGTGACCCGCACTGTGCCGAAGACGTTGGTCTCGAACACCTGCCGCATCATCTCGGCGGTGACGTCCGCGGCGCCGATCACACTGTTGTCCTCGGTTCTTCCCTCGACACCGGCATTGTTGACCAGCACGTCCAGCCCGCCGCCGGCCCCGATGGTCCTGACCGCGGCCGCGACGGAGGCGTCGTCGGTGACATCGAGCTGCACGGTCCGCGCGCCCAGCTGCTCGGCGGCCCGGCGGCCGCGCTCAGGGTCCCGGCTGCCGATGTAGACGGTGTGGCCTACGGCGATGAGGCGGCGGGCGGTCTCGAAGCCGAGGCCCTTGTTCGCTCCGGTGATCAGTGTCGTCGTCATGCCCCCACGTTGCGCCGCGACCGTGCGGCCGGCCAGGCGTCCGGTCTTCCTAGGACCGGCAGTACCAGGCGGGCCGGACGGTCGGCGATGCACACTGGCAGGCATGGTGACGACGGAATTCGGGCGGGCGGTGCGTCGCTGGCGCGACCGGATCCCACCTGAGGCGGCCGGGCTGTCCGCCGGCCCCGCCCGGCGCACGGCCGGGCTACGCCGCGAGGAACTGGCCATGCTCGCCGGGATCTCCGTCGACTACGTCACCCGGCTCGAACAAGGCCGCGCCACCCACCCTTCGCCTCAGGTCGTCGAGGCACTGGCCAGGGCACTGCGGCTGTCAGGGGACGAGCGCGCCCACCTGTTCCGGCTGGCCGGGCTCGCGCCGCCAGGCCCTCAGACGGTGCCCGCGCACATCACCCCGAGTGTCCAGCGGCTGCTCGACAGACTGACGGGGACACCCGTGGCGGTCTACGACGCGGCCTGGACCCTCCTCATGGCCAACGCGCCGTACGCGGCCCTGATGGGGGATCCGTCCGGTTGGCGTGGCAACGAACGCAACGCTGTATGGCGCCACTTCCTCGGCCCCGGCACCCGGGCCCGGCACACCCCTCAGTCCCTGCACGACTTCGAGGCCGCGCTGGTCGCCGACCTGCGCGCGGCGGCCGGCCGCTACCCCTCCGACCGGCGGCTGCAGCGGCTCATCTCCCAACTGCGCGCACACAGCGACCGGTTCGCCGCGCTGTGGGACGCCGGCACCGTCGGCCGCCATGAGGCCGCACGCAAGACCATCGACCACCCACACGCAGGACCCGTGACACTGGACTGCGACGTACTCACCGTCGCGGGCAGCGACCTCCGGATCATGGTCTACACGGCCGAACCCGGTACCGAGGACGCTGAACGCCTCACCCTGCTGACCGTGCTCGGCACCCAGACCCTGACGGATTCCGCCAACTGAGACGACCTCTCCTACTGCAACGGTGCTTGTGCCGATTGCTGACCAGTTGACGGACTGTGTCCGCGCCGCTTGTAGTGACTGACGCGGGCTTGGTGCTGGCGTCGTCGTCGGTGGGTCGACCAGCGCAGGACGTGGTCGACCGGGGCGGGACGGCGGTCGGTGAGTCGGGTGATCAGGCGTCGGATCTCGGCGAGGCTGAGGTGGATGAGCGGAGAGGATCCGTTAGCCCGGTCTTGATTTACCGGCGTGTGATCCGCCGGTGAAACAACGGGCTCCGGCAGCCTCTTCCATTCCATGGAGGGCAATGGTGAAAAGGATAGGGATGATCACGCCACCTTGAGGTGTTCCTTCCTCGGTGGCGGTGAAACACTCCTTCTCGATGATTCCGGCTTTCAGCTATCGGGTGACCATTTCAGTTGCAGAAAGGTTCCCAGCATCTCGATGAGGTGAACGTGATCGCGATGCGGTCGAATGCCGCTGCCAAGTCCGCGTTTAATACCCACTTTGAGGTTCCCCCGAGATGCGGGTATATGTGACACCGGGTCAGATGCGTCTCAGGAGAGGAGCCCGGACGATGCCTGCCCCGAGGAACTCCTTGTAGATCAACGAAGCCACCCTGAAGGCGCTCCTCGACGGCGGTGCGGCACCGGGGGTCGACCTCATGACGGGCTGAACCCGCGACGCGTACCGGCTCTGACTCGTCCCCGGTGGCCTCCTCCAACGCGTCGACCACCTCGTTGCCGCAGCGGCAGCGGGCGCGGGGTCGCCGAGACCGTGGGCAAGCTGGTCACCGACCACCTGCTCCGCATCCCGATGCACCGCCTGGTCGACGTGGCGCTTCACAGGGGCCGGCCGACATGATGCACAGGGCGTGGGTGCGGTGCGTGGAATCCGGAGACCCCGGGTGGGCCACGTGGGACGCCGCCCATCCCGTACGGGTCTTCGGCAACGGCGCCCCGTACACGGCCCACGGCCCGCTCGACGCCGAGTACGGCCCGTGGAAGGCCGTCGTCGGCGCGCGTCGGGGTACGCGGCCCGGGCGTCTGGTGCGACGGTAGCGCACGACACCGCGTCGGCGGCTCAGAAGTCCCGCGAGCGTGGTCGCTCGGGGCATGTCCCGCTACCCCGAGGGACTTCACCGAATCTCCCCGAACCGTCGTCCGAGCGCCGCCGGTGGGCGACGCTCGGACGTACCGTCAGGGGCGGTGTTGTCAGGCCCAGCAGCCGTTCACGGTCGCGGCGAGGCCGTCCATGGCGTCCTTGATGTCGCTCGGGTCGGCCGTCGAGTTGTTCTCGATGAAGGAGAAGATCCGCCACTCACCGTCGTCGGTCCGCGTGACACCGCTCAGGGCGATGGCACCGGTGAGCGTGCCGGTCTTCGCGCGCACCTTGCCCACGGCGCACTGGGAGTTGGGGTCGTCGAAGCGTCCCCACTCCGGGCCGAGGCTGGCACCGGCCTCCCCGGAGACCGGCAGGCCCTCCAGGATCGAGCCCAGGGCGGGGGACTCCGTGATCGCGTCGAGGAGCTGGGCGAGGGTCGCGGCCGGAATGCGGTCGGCCCGGGACAGACCGCTGCCGTCGTGTATCTCGAAGTTGTCGAGGGAGATGCCGTACGAGCTGAGCACCTGGCGGACCAGCGCGGTGCCGGCCTCGAAGGTGCCCGGTTCGCCCAGCTCCACGGCGGTCATCCGCAGCAGGGTCTCGGCGATGTTGTTGTCGCTCGTCTTGAGCATCTTCTTGACGATGTCCGACAGCGGCGCCGACTTGTGCTGCGCCACCGGGACGTCGGACTGCTTGGCCGTCGTGCGGCCCACCTCGCCGGTGACGGTGATGCCCTGTGCGGCGAGCTTCTTCGCGAAGACCTTGCCGGCGTCGATCGACGTGTCCTCGACGGCGGCACCGTCGACGACGAGCGAACGGACGGGGGCGACCTCGGTGGGGTAGTAGCCCTCGTTCCAGCCCTCGGCGAGACTCGGGGCGGCGAAGAGGCTGTCGTCCACCCGGACCTGGACGTCGGTCCGGCCCGCCGCCTTGAGCCCGTCGGCCGCGGTCCTGGCCAGCTCGGCGACGTCCTCGCTCGTGAGGGTGCGGTCGCCGCCGCCGACGAGGGTGAGGGTGCCCTCGCCGTACACGACCTTGGTGGTGAACTCGTGGTTCGCGCCCAGCAGCGTCAGGGCCGTCGTGGCCGTGGCGAGCTTGGCGTTGGAGGCCGGCATGAGGGCGGTGGAGCCGTTGTGGTCCCACAGGGCGGTGTCCGAGTCGGCGTCGAGCACGATACCGCTGACATCGTTGCCCAGCCGCTCGTCGGCAAGGCGCTCGTTGAGGTTCTTGACCAGCTGCGCGTCGTCGGCGGCGAGGCCGTCGACCGAGACGCCTTGTGCCTGCGGGGCGCCGTCGTCGGCGGCGAAGGCCGAGGTTCCGGCCAGCGTGGCGGAGGCCACGGGCACGGCCATCGCGAGCACGAGGGCCCGTCGCGCGCCGACGCGGCTCACTCTCGCCCTGCGGTGCCGACGCCGTCCGCCCGGCGCGAAGGTCTGGGTGGGGGTTTCGTCTGGCGTACCAGTCATAAAGTGAAGTCCAAGGATCGGTTGCTTTGTTCTGTGGGGGTGAAACACCAGGCACGCTACCAGCCGTCGCACGAAGGGCCGGAACGGAATTGACGGAATGTGAATGTTCTGCGACCGAAGGACGGAACGGCTTTCCCCGCGCCCTCGTGGAGGCAGCGCTACCGGTGTCGCACGGGCGGTTCCGTTGCCCTTTGGCCCCCGTACTGGTGGGCTCGCGTTTCAACTGTCGCGGGCTCCCCGAGGAACCCGGCCCGATGGTGACCGGTTGTGATCGCCAGCAGCGTATCGGCTCCAGGTACCGCCGGTCTCCCTGAGAAGGCGGCTGGTGGTCCTGTCGTGGTGGCCGAGGGCGTCCGCGACGACGGAGGCGGGCGATTCCGGGAGTTGCTGTCGGATGGCAGCACCGCGGGCGGCAGTGACCGGAACACCAATCTCGCCAAGTAGCGCGGACAGGTGGTCGGGACGCTGCCGAGACCGTCGTCCACGGTCAGGGCCTTGGTCGCGGCGTCGGCGAGGCGGTAGACGGCGGCCGGGTCGCTGAGCGTGCCCCCGCTCTCGAGCTTGCGGAGCACGGCCCCCAGGTGCGCTGTTGATCCCCGGTAGCCGGGCTCCGAGGCGTCGGTCGCGCTGCTGCGGCAGGCGGGGATCCCGGTGACGGTGTCGCGGGGGATGCTCATGACGGTCGCGTGGGAACGGTCGGCCGCTATGCGCACCACCCGTTCCACGTCCGCGTTCCCCCCGCCGCTCCGCACGCCCGTGTGCGCGCAGCCGCCGCCGCGCCTGCAGTCCGCGGCGCTGGTCCGGCCGTCCGAGCCGGTGACGAGGATGTCGACCGGCGTGCGCCCGGAGGCGTCGGGCCGCTCCGCGCCGCCGCCCCGGTCGCCGATGGGGACACCGTGGATGTTGTCGCCCGGCCGCTGGTAGAAACACCAGCCGGCGCCGGAGGCACCGAGTACCACCAGCGCCGGGGGGCGCCGAGGCGGCCGGTGCCGACGGGCAGGCCCTGTTCGATCATCGAGTGTGCGTCGCCGGGGGCCCGCCACCACAGCAGGTGCCGGGCGTCGGCGCGCCCGGCCGGTTCCTCGGCGGGGCGGGTGGGGGCGGCGGAGGCGGTGAAGGCGGGCAGGCCGGTGAGGGCGGCGGTCGCGGCCAGGGTGAGCAGGGTGCGTCTGGCGGGTTCGGGGGTGCGTCTGCTGGTCATGGCGGCTCCAGATCGGTGTCTTCCCGTCCTCGTACGCCTCCTTCTCCAGGCCGACGGGAAGGTAGATCCCGGCCTTGAGGCCCTTGGCGTGCAGATCGTCGGCGACCGGCTTCATGCCGCGCGGGAAGCGCTCCGGGTCGGCCTTCTGCCAGGCGTGGCCGTCGAACCCCGGGGTCCACGCCTGGTCGCGCCACCAGCCGGCGTCGATGTTGACGTACTCGTAGCCGTACTTCTGCCGTCAGCCCGAACAGGCCGCCGACGACGCCTCGGCGTCCGGGGCCGGGAGCGAGGGGCGTGGGGCGGCTCGCTTGCGTCATGGTTGCTCCTCGTACGTACTGGTCCGGTCTGGGCACGGGTCATCTCGGTGCGCTCACTGGTGCGGTCCGCCTCCGGTGAGGCACGGGTCTTCTCGGTGCGCTCACTGGTGCGGTCCGCCTCCGGTGGCGGACCCGCCGGCGAGGGAGGGTGCGGTGGCGGAGGGCCCCGCGGACGACGGTCCGTTGCGGGACTGGCCAATGAAGGACTGGATGGCGGTCGCGGCGGCGCCGCGGGCCCACTCCTCGAAGGGCAGCGGGCGGGTCCGCACGTCGCACCGCGCGGCGGAGCCGAAGGCGGCCGCCGTGAAGGAGGCGCGGATCTGCTCGGCGAACAGGTCGTAGGCGGCCAGTCCCTCGCCGGAGATGATCACGCGTTCGGGGCCGAGCAGATTGGCCACGGTGGCGATGCCCCGGCCGATCGCCTCGCCCGCCCTGGCGTACGCCTCCTGCGCCGCGGCGACTCCCTGATGGGCCAGCGCGGCGGCCTCGGCCGCGTCGGCGACCTCCGTGCCGGTGGCGGTCCGCACCCGGTCGACGATGGCGGCCTCCCCCGCGACGGCCTCCACACAGCCGTGGTTGCCGCAGTGGCAGAGGGGACCCGCCGGGTCGACCGTGACGTGTCCGATCTCGCCGGCCACGCCGTGCGCCCCGGCCACCACCCGCCCGTGCACGACCAGCCCGCAGCCGATGCCGGCGCCGACGGTGACGAGGGCGAAGTCGGACAGGCCGACACCGGCGCCGAACCACTGCTCGGCGACGGTCAGGGCGCGGACGTCGTTGTCCACGGTCACCGGCAGGCCCGTGGTCATCGCGGCCAGTTCGGCCAGCGGCACGTCCCGCCACTCCAGGAACGGCGAGTACCGCACCATGCCCCGGGCGCGGTCCACGTCGCCGGAGACGGCGACGCCCGCGCCCACGACGTGCACGCCCAGGCCGTCCGCCTCGGCCAGCGTTTCCTGGGTGAGGTCGGCGAGGGTGGCCAGTACCGCCTGCGGGCGATGGTCCGCCAGGGGGAGCCGCCGGGCGACCAGCACCCGGCAGCACAGGTCGGTGAGGACGCCGATGACCTCGTCGCCGGTGACCTTGACGCCGAGGAACAGGGCCCGTCCGCCGTCGACGCGGAGCAGGCTGGCGGGCCTGCCCAGCGCCGGACCGGCCTCGTCGTCGGCGCTCTCCACCAGGTAGCCGGCCTCGATGAGGGGCCGTACGGCCTTGGTGACGGCGGCCGGGGACAGCCCGAGGCGACGGGCCAGCTCCAGCCGGGTGAGCGGGCCCTGGGAGAGGGCGGTGACGAAGACCTGCGAGGCGGCCGGCGTATGGGCGGGGAACGTCTCGGCACTGGGGGGCGACGACGGGGCGGACATGGCGGGGAACCTAGGCGGATTATTTTCCGCTGTCAATGAAAGAAGCAAGATTGGTCCGATGGTTGACCTCAGGCGCGCTTCTGCTTTCAAATGACCCGTGCATGCGCGGTGTTGGCTGGTGATCAAAGGCCCTGCTGCCCCGCGACTCCCGTCGTCCCCGCGAACACGAGGCCTGATGCCGATGATCTTCCATGCCCCCGACTCCGGGCTCTGGCTGCTGTCGACCCCGCGCACGTCCTACGTCCTGCGCGTCGACGCGACGGGCGCCCCCCGGCACGTGGCGTGGGGCCCGAGGCTCTCCCCCGCCGAGGCCGGGGAGCTGCTGGTGCCCGACCCGCGGGAGGAGGTGAGCAGCTTCGAGGGACGGGCCCCGGTCGGCGAGGAACTCCCGGTCGACGGCGGCACCCGGTACGGGCCGCCCTCGCTCCAGGTCCGCCACGCGGACGGCGCCCGCGCCTTCGAATGGCAGCCGACCGGTCACCGGGTCGTCGAACCCGCCCCGGGCATCGCCGAGTTGGTGCTGGAGTTCCGGGACCGGCGCTACCCGCTGCACGTCGCCCTGCACTACACCGTCCGCGACGACACCGACGTCATCGAGCGCCGTACGGTGCTGCGCAACGCCGGCGAGGACCCGCTCGACCTGCTGCGGGCCGACTCCGCCGCCTGGTCGCTGCCGGTGCTGCCCGACTACCGGGTCAGCCATGTCACCGGACGGTGGGCCGCGGAGTCCCGGCTGCGCCGCGAGCCGCTCCCGCACGGCGAGACGGTGCTGACCAGCCGGCGCGGCATCACCAGCCACCACGCCGGGCCCTGGGTGATGCTGGACGACGGCCGGGCGGGTGAGGAGCACGGCAGGGTGTGGAGCACCGCGCTCGCCTGGAGCGGCAGTTGGCGCCTCACCCTCCAGCGGACCCACGACGGGCGGGCGGGGGTGACGGGCGGTGCCGGCCACGACGGCGTCGCGGTGCCGCTGGCCCCCGGCGAGGAGTTCACCACCCCGGTCTTCGCGGGGCTGTTCACGGAGGGCGGTTTCGGCGCCGCGAGCCGGGGCTGGCACGCGTACACCCGCCGGCACGTCCTGCCGCACGGCACGGAGACCGCGCCGGTGCTCTACAACTCCTGGGAGGCCACCGGCTTCGACGTCGACGAGACGAGTCAGCTGCGCCTCGCCGAGCGGGCCGCCGCGCTCGGCGCGGAGCTGTACGTCGTCGACGACGGCTGGTTCGGCGCGCGCCGCGACGACCGGGCCGGTCTCGGCGACTGGACCCCGGCACCCGAGCGCTTCCCGCACGGCCTCGCCCCGCTGTCCGAGGCGGTGCACCGGCTCGGCATGCGGTTCGGCGTGTGGGTGGAACCGGAGATGGTCAACCCCGACAGCGACCTGTACCGCGCTCACCCCGACTGGGTGCTGCACCTGCCCGGCCGCACCCGCAGCGAGCTGCGCAACCAGCTCGTGCTGAACTTCGCCCGCGACGACGTCGCCGACTGGGCGTACGGCTGGCTGACCCGGCTCGTCGCCGACGCGGGCGTGGACTTCCTCAAGTGGGACATGAACCGCGCCTTCAGCGAGGCGGGCTGGCCGGACCGGCCGGGCGGCCACGACCGCCTGTGGACCGCCTACGTGCACCATCTGTACGGCGTCCTGGACCGGCTCCGCGCCGACCACCCCCGGCTGCGGATCGAGACGTGCAGCGGCGGCGGGGGACGCGCCGACCTCGGCATCCTGCGCCGCACCGACCAGGCGTGGACGTCGGACAACACCGACGCCGTGGACCGTCTCCTCATCCAGCACGGCTTCGGGCAGGTGCTCCCGGCCCGCGTGATGTCCGCCTGGGTCACCGACGTGCCCAACCAGTTCACCGGCCGCACGGTGCCGCTGCGGTACCGCTTCCACACCGCCGCGGCCGGGCTGCTGGGCATCGGAGGCGACCTGGACCGCTGGTCGCAGGAGGAGATGGCGGAGGGCGCGGAACTGGTCGCCGCCTACAAACGGGTACGGCACCTCGTGCAGCACGGGGACCTGTACCGGCTCGCCGGACCGGAGGGCGACGGGCCCGTCGTGGTGCAGTACACCGCCGGCGACGGCGGCGAGACGCTGGTCCTGGCCTGGCGGCGGGGCCCCGGGGAGCCGGGCCCGCCGCCGGAGGCACCGGTGCGGCTGCGCGGCCTGACACCGGGCGCCCGCTACCGGGACGCGTGCACCGGAGCCGTCCATCACGCCCGGGTCCTGGAGGCGTACGGTCTGCGCCTGGACCTGCCGCGCGGGGACTGGGCGAGCACGGCCGTGCACCTGGTACGGGTGGACTGACGCCGGGGCGCCGCTCAGCGGGCGGCGTTCTCCAGGCCGAGCGTGTCCAGGGCGTCGCGCAGTGCGGTGCGGGAGCTGATGCCGAGCTTGCGGTAGGGCTGGTACAGGTGCGTGTGTGCCGAGACGGCGTCCCGCTGAGTGGTGCAGGGGATCCGCGCGGTCGAGCGCGCGGGTTCTGCTCCCTCGGGTGCACCGTCCGCCGGTGTCCGCTCCCTGCTCCACTGGCAGGCCATCGTGCAACCGCCCGGAGTGAACGGGCAGTTCGACCCCAGGGGGCGCACGATGGCCTTGCCCCAGCATGACCTGCTCCGCCTGCGTGCGTCACTACGTCCGGCTGATGATCTCGAACTCGTCCGCGAAGTCGCCGAAAGGCTGCTGCAGGAACTGACCGAGGCCGAGGCCGCCACAAGGACCGGCGGCGGGTGGGGCGGACACACCGACAGCCGCACCACCCGGCGCGACGGGCACCGCGAGAAGACGGTGACGACGCAGGCCGGAGACCTGGATCTCGCCATCCCCGGTACTGCGGGCCGGAAGCTCCCTCCCCGGCTCCCGCGGTCATGATGGCGGCACACGCTCACGCCGTGTCCCCCCGTTACCCGTTTTCGGGGCTCCGTGACGGGACCTTTGGCCTCCGGGTCCGGCTCAGCGCAGGCCGTAGGCCCGTGTCACCGACTGCCGTACCCGGTCACCGGCCGCGTCGACGGCGGTCGCCCGCAGGGTGACGTGGCCACCCGGACGGCCCCCCGCCGGTATCGCCAGCGACCACCGACCGTTGGCGACGGGCGCGGCCACCACGGCGTTCCAGGTCGCGCCGTCGTCGTAGGACACGTCCACGCTGACCTTGCGGACGGGTGAGGTGCTGGACGAACCAGGCTGGTGCCGGGCCGTCACAGAGCCGTTGAGGACCTTGCCGGCCGGTGCGCTGTTGCCCAGGTCGAGCGGGAGCGTGAACCCGAGGTCCAGCAGGCCCAGCGGGGTGCGGCCGGTGCCGGTGGTGCGGGCGGAGGTGAAGGTCCACTCCGAGCGCACCTTCGTGGACAGGGACCGAAGGGACCTGATGGCCAAAAAGTGTAGTGCTCGTCAGGGCAGAAAAGTGTGCTCTTGGTTCACATGTTGTTTCTATCAGCTCGCTGGGTCCCTTGGGTCCCTCTGCCGCGAGCACGCCTGCCTCGGGGCCGGTGAACCGTGAGGCGTGGTCGGCTTCGGACGGAGCACGGTCGGCTGTTCGCTGCTCCCCGGGACAGGGACTGCGGGGACTCACCCTTCTCTCCCACCAGTCGCGCTCGACATGGGCGGCATACGTGTGATCAGGCCGGACACCTGCAGCGCCGCCGCGCCGAAATGTGTGAACCGCCGGGTCCCGGTCCGATGCCACGTACCGCCCGGTGCGATCAGTCACGTGACGTACCGGCCGGAGGCAGCGGCAACCGTGACGACGACCTCATCGACGGCCTCGCCGCATCGCCGCATCGCCACGAGCCTGTTCCACGGTGTTCTCGGCGCACTGACCAACGCGGCGGACATCACCCGCTTCACGCTTCGGGGCCGTCAGGGCGCCCGCAGCCCATTTTCGTGCCCCCTTCCGCCGCAGGCGCCTGCGGCGGAAGGGGCATCGCACTCGGCCGCCACGGGGCGGCACGGCTAGCGCGTGGCGTAGGCGCGGATGAAGGCGTGGACTCCGTCGATCATGATCCGGCGGACCTTTTCCGGGTCGGCGGTGGCGGGGACCGGCTGGCGTTCGAAGGCCAGCAGGACGGTCAGAGCGGTGAAGTGGTCGGCGGCCAGGCGCGTGTCGTCGGTGTCCAGGAGTCCGGCGTCCGCGAAGTGAGCGAGGCGGTCCGCCAGGTCCTGCGAGGCCGCGTCCGTGGCGAGGTCGTCCGTGGTCGGCGGCGTCTGCAGGCGCTGTTGGGCGACGAGGGCGAAGGCGGCGGCGTAGTCGGCGGAGCCGACGATCGACGTGCCGAGGTCGATCGCGAACGCCGTGAGCGCCTTCTCCAGTTGCGGCACGGTCGTGATCCGCGCGTCCGTGGGAAGGTGCTCGTCCAGCGCCCGGCGGCTCGTGGCCAGCATCGAGTCGGACGCCGCGGTGAGGATGGCCAGGAAGAGCCGCCGTTTGTCGCCGAAGTAGTCGTACACGGTCCGCTTTGACACTTCTGCCCGCGCCGCGACGGCGTCCATGCTGACGCGGTCCACCCCCTGCTGCACGAACAGGTCCCGCGCGGCGGTGAGGATCGCCGTCCGCTTCTCCAGGGACCCCTCGCGTACCGGCTTCTCTCCACCGGGTGTGTTCATGTGCACCTCCAAGGCCACTCTACACGGTGCAGTTTACTGACTGCACTGCACGGTGTAGTGTTTACGGTGTGCTCGCGGCAGCTACGGCCTCGCCGGCCACACGGCCGGTGAGGCCGCCGTACCGGGCCGACGGTGCACAGGTCAGGTACTCCAGTGCTCGCCGGCACAAGTACGAGCCGGGCACGGCGACGGCTCCGGCGACGGCTCCGGCTCCGGCTCCGGCTCCGGGCGGCTGTACGGGTCCCCGGTCCTGCCGTCGAGCACCTCCGAGAAGACCCCCACACGTCCACCACCCGGCCGCCGTATCGGCGCGGCGCGGCCAGGAAGGATTCATCATGACCGAGACCCTCACCAAGCGCTCCGCGCTCGTCTCCGGCGCGAGCATCGCCGGCTCTGCGGTCGCCTACTGGCTGCACCGCCACGGCTTCGACGTGACCGTCGTGGAGAAGGCGGGCGCCGTGCGCGGCGGCGGTTACCCCATCGACATCCGAGGCACCGCCGTCGAGGCGGTGCGGCGCATGGGCCTCCTGCCCCGGTTGCGGAAGGCTCACGTCAACACCCACCGCATCACCTTCCTGGACGCCGACGGCGGCACCGTCGCCGCTCTGCGTCCTGAGAGCATGGCCATCGGCGCCGACGGCGACCTCGAAGTACGGCGTGGCGAACTGACGCAGATCCTCTACGACGCCGTCCGGCACTCCGTCACGTTCGAGTTCGACGACTCCATAGCCGCCCTCGACGACCGCCCCGACGGCATCGAGGTCACCTACCGCAGCGGCGCCCGACGCACCTTCGACGTCGTCATCGGGGCCGACGGGCTCCACTCCCACACCCGTCGGCTGGTCCTCGGCCCCGAGGAGGGCTTCCACCACTACCTCGGAGCCTGTTTCGCCGGCTTCACCCTCCCCAACCACCTCGGCCTCACCTCCGAGGGCCTGTTGTGGAACGCCCCCGGCCGGTCCGCCGCCCTGTACGCCGTCGGCTCCGGCCAGGACGTGTTCGGGCTGCTCACCTTCAGGCGCTCCGCCCCGCCTTCCGACGCCTTCCGCAACCCCGACGCGCAGCGTGAGCTGCTCGCCGCCACCTTCCCGGACGACCGCTGGGAGATCCCGCGGATCGTCGCCGAGACGCGCACCGCGGACGACCTGTTCTTCGACGTTGTCAGCCAGATCCGGATGACGCGCTGGTCCGCGGGCCGGGTCGCGCTGGTCGGCGACGCCGCCTACGCACCGTCCTTCCTGACGGGGCAGGGCACCAGCCTCGCCCTGACCGGTGCCTACGTCCTGGCCGGCGAACTGGCCACCCGCGCCGACCACACCGAAGCGTTCGACGCCTACGAGAGGGTGATGAGGCCGTTCGTGACCCTCAACCAGGCGCTCGCGGGCGACGGCGACACGGAGCTCTTCCCCGCCACCGAAGAAGCCCTCCAGCGGCGCAACATCGCCCTGCGTACCCTCTCCGCCCTCCCCGCCGACCGGGCGCACGCCGAGTACAGCGCTCTCACGCTTCCCGACTACCGCTGAGCCCTACCGACTTGGCCCGCCCGCCTCAAGGAGCTGATGGAGTCCGGCTGAGGTCCTTCTCCGGTCCGGCGGATCCACGTGATCGCCCTGGAACCGGATCGTTGGCAGGTCAGGGGCGGGGAGAGCTGATGGATGACGTCACCTGGAGCATTCGACCCCGACTGCCGGTCGTCCGACTTCGATGGCGAACGATCCAAGTTCGATGACACGGGACACGTGTGACGGCTGCTGACAGTCGGCGGACGACCGGCATGCGGGGCGAGGGGACAGGTGGCTCAGTGTGATCTGAGGGCTTCTGCTTGAGTACGCGGCTCGGGGACCGCTCCGTTGTTCATGGCGGTGAGGTCGGCGTGGGCCTGTTCGACGGAGATGACCAGGTCGGGCTGGATCTGCTCGACGGACTCGCCGCACGCGCGGCGACGAGTCAAAGTTAGTGATCTTCAGTGATCAAGTGCCCGGCCGTCGGTTGGCGACCGGGAGCAGCCTGCTGAAGGTGTTGCGCGTGACCGCGGGGCGGTCCGCAGGAGGGCCCTGGGTGTGGTGCGTCAGTCCGAGGCGCCGCTGCGCCGGGCGTAGGCGCGGGCGGCGCGGGCACGGTCGCCGCAGCGGGTGGAGCACCAGTGGCGTCGGCCGTGGGTGCGCAGGAGGAACCGGTCGCAGGGGGCTGATCCGCAGGCGGCGAGGATGTCGGCGTCGGGACCGGTGAGCAGGTCGGCGGCGTCGGCGGCGAGGGTCGCCAGTGCGTGGTTGACGGCCTGGTCGGTGGGGTGTGCCTGGACGCGGCGCAGCCCCCGGGCCCCGTCCCAGGCGAGGAGGGGGGCGATGGGCACGGCCGTGAGTGCCTCGTTCACCGCGCGCAGGGATTCCTCGGGCGGCGTGGTGGTGTCGACGCGGGCGGCGAACAGGGCGCGGATGTGGGCGCGCAGCGTGCGCATCCGCTGTGCGCACACCTCGTACAGCTGCGCGTCGGGGGCGGTCAGGTCGTGGGCGGCGAGCCAGCGCATGGCGGATTCCGGGGCGGCGAGCAGGTCGTAGCTCTGGCCTGCGGGCAGGGTGGCGGCGGTGTCGGCGAAGTCCAAGGAGCGGTACCGGTCGGCACCCGGTGCCGGGGGCAGAGCGGTCGGTGCGACGTCGGTGGCCAGGCTGTCATCCATACCCCTCATGGTAGCGCTTGCGTTTTCCCGTGATGTCTGCCTAGCCTGGAATCACGTTAACCGCAGGTTTTTCTCGTGAGAAACGGAGACATGATGTCCCAGCTCGACGCCAACCAGTTCCCGGTCCGCACGTTCGGCGGTCCGACCGCCCTGTTCGAGTACGGCGGCCTGCGCTTCCTGACCGACCCGACCTTCGACGGCCCCGGCGACTACGCCTCGCCCGGTGGCCCGACCCTGACCAAGACCGCCCCCTCCACCACCACACCCGCCGACCTCGGCCCCATCGACGTGGTCCTGCTCTCCCACGACGAGCACGCCGACAACCTCGACACCTCCGGCCGCGCCCTGCTCGCCGACGTCCCTCTCACCCTCACCACCCCCGGCGGCGGCCAGCGCCTCGGGGAGAAGGCCAAGGGCCTGGCCGACTGGGAGTCGATCGAGCTGGAGCGCCCGGGCGGCGGCACCATCACGGTGACCGGAGTCCCTGCCATCCACGGCCCCGGCACGCGTGAGGAGGTCGAGCCCTTCGCCGGCCAGGTCGTCGGCTTCGTCCTGACGGGCGAGGGCCTGCCGACGGTCTACGTCAGCGGCGACAACGCCTCGCTCGACGCCGTCAGGGAGATCGCCGAGCGCTTCGCCCCGATCGACACCGCCCTGCTGTTCGCCGGCGCCCCCCGCTTCCCCATGGTCTTCGATGGCAACCTGATCGTCCTGGACAGTGCGCAGGCGGCCGAGGCCACCCGGATTCTTGACGCCCGCCGCGTCGTCCCGGTCCACCACGACAGCTGGGCCCACTTCACCGAAGGCCGCGACGAACTGGAGGCAGCCTTCGCCGCCGCGGGCCTGGCCGACCGCCTGGACCAGGACTGGGCGCAGCGCGCCTGAGCCCGGACCGCAGCTCAGGAACCGAGACCTCGTGCCGGGGTCGGGGCCCGCAGCACACCGAGCCCCGACCCCGGCAGCGACCCCTGCACACTGCCAGAACGGCAGAGAAGGGGCAGGGCGACTACGACACGCTCACCGGCATGTTCCACCCGGACTTCGTCTTCTACCCCCAGATCGACAGCCCCCGGCCCGGCGCCGCCGGGTTCATCGACGCGGAGGTGCGCGACCGCCCCGCCGGGGAATGGCATCGTCTTCGGTAGTGACAGTGCCGGGCCACGGCCTGACGCCTTCGCCGCCATCGCAATCAACTCAGCGCATGGATGCGAAGGGGCGGGCGGGGCCGGTGGGTGGGGCCAGTCGCCAGCAGCCGACGGACTTCTGCCACGGTGAGCGGGACCATGGTGGAACCGTTTCTGCGTCCCCCTTTGCCGCCGCTTGGGCCGCCGTAGCCGCGAGAATGGCATGCGCGGACATGGACAGGGCGATGTGCCTCATCCATCCGACGTAGCGGCGGACTTCGTACTGGTCCAGGCCATACTCGTTCTTCGCAGCCGGGAAGCATTCCTCGATCGCCCACCGACGTCCGGCAACGCGCACCGGGCCAGCGCCCAGCGATGACGGGTGGGCCGCTCACTGTCGAAGTCCTCGATCACCGGGAGCTGGACGGCTGCCCAGTCATGGACGCGCGGGCCCTTGGCGCCGTCGCCGCACGAACGTTGCTCCCATGCCTCATCCAGTACACCCCCTCACTCGGCGGCCACCGTCGCATGCCATGCGCCCGGAGGCATGCCTGTCGCCTTCCGGAAGAACACCGAGAAGTTGGACGCGTCGGGGAAGCCGAGCGTGTTGGCGCAGGCGGCCGCGGTGAGGCGGTCGTGTGCGAGGAGCCGTTTGGCTTCCAGGACGATCCGATCGACGATGTACGCCTTCGCGCTGCGGCCGGTGACCTGCTGCACCGCTCTTGTGAGAGTGCGGGGGGCGTATCCCAGTGTCCGGGCGTAGTAGCCGACGTCGTGATGTTCCCGGAAGTGCGCGTCGACGCTGGACCGGAACAGCCGGAACACCGGATTGATCGACCGTGCTTCGGCGTGAGGGGGCCGTAGCCGGGCGATGAGCGCGGAGAGCAGGATTTCGGGCAGCTCCGTCGAGATATGCCCGGGTGGGGCGGATGCTTCGAGGAGGAGATGGTCGCGCGCGGTGTCGACGAACGGCCAGTCCGCGTCGGGGATGCACCAGTGTGCGACCAGGTCCGGGGACGCGACGAGCTCCCGGGTGGCGTGGGTGACCGGCGCGGTCGGCACGAACAGCACGACGTGCCCAGCCACATCAGCGATGTCATCCCATCGGTGCACAGCCCCAGGAGCGACCCACACGGCGGACCGCTCCCGGAGCGGGTGTCGGAGGAAGTCCACGGTGACGGATCCGTGCCCGGCATCGACGACGGCGAGGACGTGGAAGTCGGCACGCTGTGTCCCGCCGTCGTTCAGCTCGCGAAGACGGTCGAACGTCATGGTTTCGACAGTGGCGGCACGGCGCCCGACGGGCTGGTAGGTCATCTGCCGGATCGCGGTCATCTGTCCAGTTTCCACCATCAGGCGACCAGTCGTGCCGATGCCCCGGCCCAGCGGAAGCGATTCGATGAACACACAGAACAACCGCCTCAGAACCTTGATCGAGAGAGTCACGATGAACCCGACGCAGCAGCCGCTACTGCCCGCTTACGACCACCGGCTGGAGACCGGACCGACCTTGGTATTTTTGCACTATTGGGGTGGATCCGCCCGCACCTGGGACCTCGTCGTCGACCGCCTCGCGGGACGCGACATGCTCACTGTCGACTTCCGCGGGTGGAGCCGCTCGAGCAACCTGGCCGGCCCCTACACCCTCCGCCAACTCGCCGACGACACGCTCGCCGTGATCGCCGACGCGGGCGTCACCGACCACGTCCTCGTCGGACACTCCATGGGTGGCAAGATCGCACAGCTCATAGCGGCGACCCGGCCCGCCGGCCTCCGCGGGATCATCCTCGTCGGTTCCGCTCCGGCGAAGCCCGCCGTAGAGGTCACTCCCGAGTACCGGGAAGGCCTTTCCCACGCCTACGACTCCGACGAGTCCGTCGCTGGTGCACGGGATCACATCCTCACCGCGACCGAGTTGCCCGAATCGATCAAGTCGCAGATCGCGACGGACTCGCGGGCCAGCTCCGACGCCGCCCGCACTGAGTGGCCGCTGCGCGGCATCGCGGAGGACGTCTGCGAGCACACCCGCATGATCAGCGTCCCCGCCCTCGTCGTCGCCGGAGAGAACGACCATGTCGAGCCCGTCGACGTGCTCGTCAACAACCTGGTGCCCTACCTCTCCGGAGCCGACTTCACGGTGATTCCGAACACGGGTCACCTGATCCCGCTGGAAGCTCCGGCCGATCTCGTCGACGCAATCACGGCCTTCGCACCAGCAGTCTGACCATCTGCACGGCCTGAAAATCGACTTCGTCCACGATCACCCGCGGGACGCCCTCGCCGCGTGACAGGGCGAGACTGAGTCCCGACCCTCCCGCGTTGATGCGCAATCCGCCAGACCTGCTTGCCGCAGCCGGCCGGGGCGACAAGCGGGTCGGCCTCACCGTCCAGCGTCGTGCCGAGACACCTCAGCAGGTGGGGCCCGTGTTCGTGGACCACCTGCAGGTCGGTGACGTCGAGGGCCTGCTGTCGCTCTACGAGCCGACAGCGACGGCTCGGCCGCCTCGTGGCCCGGGGACGTCTGCGGACCAAGGGCGAGCCCGGCATGGCCCCATGGCCTCTGACCTGATCGTCGTGGACACCAGTCGACGACCAGCGCGAGTAGTTCCCCTCCCCCCACACACCAGAGCCGTGACCAGCAACTTCACGATGCACGCCACTCGTTGGGGAGACCGGTGCCTGTGCTGCCGTCATGGCTGACCGAACCGCTTTGGGACCAATTCGCGTCCCTGCTGCCCGAGCGGCCGCAGTACCACCCGGACCATCCGCTGGGCTGCCACCGCCCGCGCGTCCGGACGAGCGGTGTAGCCGGCTACTACAGTCATCAGCACATCGACATCGGTCAGGGGGCTGGGTCGTGTGCCAAGGACGATGGCGAGTTCGGGGTTGTCGAGCGGCGGCATCGGGGCCTGGCCCGCGTCCGTGGCGCTGCTGCTCTCTGCGAAGGGTGCGTGCTGTCGGCGAGACGGTCGGCGAGGGCGGCGGCGTCGAAGTACCGCCAGGCGGCGCGCACCTGGATCCCCAACTGCTGCGCCACGGCGTTGATGCTGGACTCGATCGTGTCGTCGACCGTCGGCGGCGCGAGCGTCACCCCCGGTGAGCCAGCTCCGCGAGCGCCTGGTCAACGGCTTGTCTGAACGCCTTCGTGTTCCGCGCAGGTGCATCGTAGGCGCACCCGGGTGGCCGCCGGACAGCTTCACCAGCATCGCCTCGAGGCCAACATGAGGCGCCGGGCCCGGGGCGCATGCCCGGTCGGCAGACGGCCGCATCGCACGTCACGGTGCCAGGGTGGTCGGGAGCCAGCGGCGGCGGACCACGATGCGCACGGTCCCCGTTCACTCGGGCAGGGCATGCACCGCATCACCACCTCGTGCGGGCGGGTCGCGCCGTTTCCCGTGGCCTGCCGTGTCCTTCGGACTCCACCGAGTGCTGGTTGAAACATTCTCGACGTACGGCTGCGGCCTTCGGCGGCGAGTCTTGTTCAGCAGCGGCGCAGGGGGAGTTGCCTCCTGTCGGCCGCCTGTGCGAGGAGGTGCTGGCACGACGAGATGACTGCTGGATCGCTTCAATGACAGACAAAGTTGCCGTTTCCCACCGAAGAGGTGTAGATCATCTTGCGGTATGTGACCGTCCCATCGATTGCAGTCGGAATCAGCGTTGCCGCCTCGCTGATTTCCCTGGCAGCCGTTCCCGCCGATGCGGCTTCAAGTGCCACCCCGGAACGCGTGAAGTGGGAGCTCTGCCGGGATGCGGCGGCGGACTGGAATCGCAGCGACAGCCGCAGCGAATGCGCGCTCATCCCCGTTCCGGTGGATTACTCCAAGCCTGCGGGCAGAAAAATCAACATCGCTGTGAGCAGGGTCAAGGCCACCGGAAAGCGCACGGGGGCCCTGTTCGGCAACCCCGGGGGGCCCGGCCTGGCCGGCACGCCGTCCCCGTACGCTCTGCTCAGCAGCCAGCTGGCGCCGATGAACAAGGAATTGGACTTCATCGGTATCGATACACGGGGCACGGGCTACAGTGCCCAGATCTCCTGCGATACGCCCGAATTCCGGGAGGGGGAGAGCGAGAGGGAGACCTTCGAGCGTCAGGCGGATGCGAAGCGCAAATGCATCGCCAAGGACCGGGAACTGGCGCTCTCCATCAGCATGGAAAACGCATCCCGAGACATGGACCGCATCCGGCAGGTGCTGGGCTTCCGCAAGATAAACTTCTATGGAAACTCCGGCGGAACGGCGCTGGGCGCGGTCTACCGCTCCATGTTCGACAGCCGTGTCGACCGGATGTGGCTGGACTCGATCATGTCCCCGGTCGGCCAGAACGCAGCGGTCACCGCAGAAGTTGCGCAATACCATGCCGGGTACCGGCGGTTCTTCGAATGGCTGGCCGGCAAGAATTCGACGTACCACTTCGGGAACTCGCCCAAGAAGGTCGAATCTGCGCTGAAGGCATTGCAGGCGAAGGTGGGACGGGACGAGTTCGCCGCCTTCCTCGATCCCAACCTGGAAGCCATACCGGACCGGTGGGAGCGATCTGCCGCAAAGCTGCTGGAACTACAGAATGAGGGGACAGGAAAGGTTGTCCCCAAGCAGAAGGATATGAAGCGGAAGTCCTTTGGCTTCGGAGAGATGGGGCACAATTACGGGTTCACCCATGACGCCTTCATGTGCAATGCGAGCGCCGATGGCCGTACATATTCCGATCTCGTCAGGCTGAGGAAAGAGCGGCAGGCGAAGTACCCGTTTTCTGCGGACTTCAACGACCAGCCCATCACGTACTGCGCCGGCTGGCCGGCGGGCAAGCCGTGGGACCTGAAGCCCGGCAAGAGCCAGCTGCAGCTGTCCGGCCACAAGTTCGAAACCGTCACGCCTTACGTGTGGGCAAAGATGATGCACAAGAAGATCGGTGGATCGCTGCTGACCGTCACGGATGCGACGCATTCCACCATGAAGTCCAAAGAACTCGCATGCGGCTCCAAGGTGGTGGACTTCTTCCGGGACGGCACGCCGGCGAAGGGCAGCTGCCCCGGTTTCCCCGCCGAGCAGACCGGTCCCTCAGGACCTGCCGGCAATCTGGCGGGGACCGTGAAGCTCCCGAACTGCTCCGCTTCGCTGGTCCGCCCCCGCACCGCCCGCGACGAGGACAAGGCGCTGCTGCTCACCAACGGGCACTGCCACCCCGAGGGACGGCCGAAGCCGGGTGAAGTGATCACCGGACAGGGTGCCCCGATCGAAGGCAGCGTGTTGAGCCCGGCGGGCCGCGAACTCGGCCCGGTGACGGGGCGGGTTCTCTACGCCACGATGACCGGAACCGACATCACGCTGGCACAGCTGGATTCCACGTACGCAGACATCCGGCAGAAGTACAAGATCGAGGCGTTCCCGTTGGCTTCGACCGGTCCTGTTGCCGGGCAGAAGATCAAGGTGGCGTCGAGTTTTCTGGAGAGTGTCTGGTCGTGCCAGGCCGAGGCTGTGATTCCGACGCTCAAGGAAGGCGACTACACATCGACCCATGCGATCCGGTACGCGAAGGAATGTAACACCCAGCCCGGAAGCTCGGGTTCAGCCGTCGTCGATGCCAGGACCCGGGAGCTCGTTGCGGTGAACAGCACCAGCAACCGTGACGGCAAGAAGTGCGAACTGAACAACCCGTGCGAGGTCGACGAGACGGGCACCACGGTCCACCAGGGACGCGGATACGCCACCCAGACCGCGGCGATCGCCGCATGCATCGGCGCCGGCAACACCATCGACCTCAAGCGCCAGGAGTGCACCCTGCCCAAGCCCTGACCCGATCTGGTCTCCTCCCGCGCGTCTGCCCCACGGTCCTCTCACGGACGACCGTGGGGCGGACGCGCGCGGTCCAGGCGTAGTAGCCGCCCTTGCGGCGACGGCCCCCTGGGCGATCAGGCCTTCCAGCAGGGCGATGAAGACGCCGGCGTCCCGCCAGACGCGGAAGCGTCCGTAGACGTGGCCCAGGGGCCGAACTCGGCCGGCATCTCCCGCCACTGACCACTGGAGCGGAACCGCCAGATCACACTTTCGAACTGCTCTCTCAACCGCTCCGGGCACGGGCCGTATCTACCGATCGGCAGATATGGCTCGATGAACTTCCACTGCGCATGCGTGAGTTGCCTACGCGTCACAACCACAGTCCTACCGGATACCACCCCGTGAAGAGGGCAGAACCCAGCAGCTGATCACGACATCACACAGGCCCTAGTTGCCGTGGTCAGTGCGGTTTGAAGTCGGGGTAGTAGGCTGCGGCGGCGGTTGCGGTGTCGATGTTTCGTGGGAAGAGCGCGGCTTCGTAGGAGCGGATGGCCGCGTCGATGTCCTCGGGCTGTTCGGCGATGGCGTTGCCGAGCCGGCCTGCGTCGAAGAGTGCCCAGTTCGCTCCTTCGCCGTCCGGCGGTGCCAGGTGGGCGGCGTCTCCGATGAGTGTGACTCCAGGTACGTGTTCCCAGCGGTGTCCGATCGGTAGCCCGTACAAGGGGCGGAAAATCGGCGGGATGTCGCTGTCCGCGACCAGGGCGACGAGCTCCGGCGCCCACCCTTCGAACATCGCCGCGATGGTGCGGGCGGCCGCAGGGCCGTCTTTGAAGTCTATGCCGTCGAACCAGTCGAGCGGCTGGTCGAACATGGCGTAGGAGTGCAGGGTGTCCGCGCGCTCGCGCTGCACGCCAAGACCGATGCGGGTGGATTCGTCGTAGGCGGTCATCGACCCGCCGCCGACCAGCGCCAGGGTGGCAGGGTGCCGGGTGCCGCTCTCATACAGGTACGTCTCTACCATCGAGCGTCCGGCATAGGCGGGCGTGGCATCGGAGAGCAGCGGTCGGACCTTCGACCAGGCACCGTCGGCACCGACGAGGATGTCGGTGACAATCGTCGATCCGTTGGCGAAGGTCACTTCGTGACGGCCGTCAGCGAGGGTCCGCACGCTCCGAGTCTTGTGGCCCCAGACGACCCTGCCGGCAGGCAGGGATTCCAGCAGCAACTGTCGCAGCTCGCCACGCTGCACCTCGGGGCGGCCTCCGGCGGGGTCATCGGGTTCGTCCGCCAGGATGGTGCCGTCAGGTGCGACGTCGCGGGATGCCTGGCGGCCTTCGAGGACGAGGGACCGGAAGCCCTCCATCAGACCGGTGGCACGGATCCCGTGCTGTCCGTTGTAGTCGTGGATGTCGAGCATGCCGCCTTGGCCCCGGGCCTGAGCAGACGTCTCCGCCTCGTACACCGTGGACGGGATCCCATGAACTGCCAGGGTTCGTGCCAGTGTCAGTCCCGCAAGACCGGCACCGATGATCGTGATCTGAGTCATACATGCGTTCCTTACTGCTGGTGAGTCAGCCGGCGGTCCTGACCGCGAGGCTTCCGGCCGCCGTGCGGAGCAGTAGAGCCGGGTCAGGGAGAGCCGGGTGGCTCGATCCGGGAGGCGAGCTGTTCCAGGAATTCATGGAGCCGCGCCTGCTCTGCGGCGCCCAGCGGCGCGAGGATCGACGCCTCGACGCGGTCCATGGCCTCTTCGAAACCCTGGATCAGTTCGGAGCCCGCTGGAGTGACATGCACCAGGCGGCTTCGCGTGTCATCCTCCTGTGTCTGGCGCTCCACGAGTCCGCGCCGCTCGAGTCCGGCCAGGAGCCGCGAGACGCTCGGCGCACTGGTGCGCATGGCCCGCGCGACGTCACGCTGAATGGCATCCGGGTTCTTCGACAGGTACGCCAGCACGGCACTCTGCTCGTGCGTGAGGCCGCGTTCCCGTATCCAGTCATCAGCGATGCGTCGCTGCCCCCACACAACCCACCGCATCAGCTCCAACGTGCTCTCCCGCTGCACACCATCCATAGTTAACACGCTAACTGTTGCAGAGCTAACAATCAAGTTCCCCTTCTGCTTGGCTGCGGTTCGTATCGAGGTAGGGGATGCCCCGGGGAGACGTTGATGGGCGTCTGGGTGGGCGGGTCTTCTCTTTGAGAGGAGGAGGCGGTGTCGATGGGCTCCTTGTTCGAGGCGATCGAGGCAATCGAGGCGATCGACCGGTGACAGGTCAGCGCATGAGAACGCCGTCGGGGTCTGGTGCTCCGTCCGTATCGGTGCGCCGTCGGCTTCAGGCAGGTGGAAGCGGCTCTGCGACGGTGACCGTGCCGGTCCACCAGTCCGGTTGATCGGGTCCGTGCCAGAGGACGTCGAGCCGGCGGTGGGTGAGTACCTCCGCCTCTGAACCAGGGCCGCCTGCGCGATGTCCGGCTCGGACGAGGGCGGATGACCAGCGAGCGTCGTCCGCGATGCTGGCCGGCCCGGTGAAGTGGACGGCGTAACTCCATCCGTCCGGGGCCCGGTACAGGACGAGGCTGCTCGACGCCCGAGAGTGCGCCAGTACGGCCGCCGTCTGCCTGCCGTGCCGGCACGGTGCTGCGGACTCACCGCCCATGCGGCGCGTCCGGCGTCACCGGGGACGTCCGCGCCCCTGACCGTCCGGAAAAACGGATGGCCGGGGGCCGGCATGACGCGGCAGGATGCTCCGCATGAGATTGACCACCCCCGAGCTGCACACTGACCGCCTGCGACTGCGGCCGTTCACCGACGCCGACGCGGCGCCGCTGTACGCGCTGCACAGCAGCGCCCACGTGATGCGCTACTGGGACTCCCCGCCGTGGGCCGAACCGGCCCGCGCCCAGCGCTTCCTCGCCACCTGCCGGACGATCGAGGAGGAAGGCACGGGAACGCGGGTGGCCGTCGACCGCGTCTCCGACGGCACGTTCATCGGCTGGTGCGGCCTGACCAGTTGGAACCCGGACTTCCGCAGCGCTTCCCTGGGCTACGTCTTCGACGCCGCCGCGTGGGGCCACGGCTACGCCACGGAGACCACGCACGCCGTCCTGCGGTGGGCGTTCGACACCCTGGACCTGAACCGCGTCCAGGCCGAGGCCGACACCCGCAACGTGGCGTCCGCCCGGGTCCTGGAGAAGCTCGGCTTCGTCCGCGAAGGCACCCTCCGCGAGGACTGCGTCGTCAACGGCGACGTCTCCGACTCCTGGGTCTTCGGCCTCCTCCGCCGCGAGTGGCACCCGACGGCCACGCCGACGGCCGGCCGCTAGGACCGAGACCTGCCCGCCTTTCGGTCCGCAACGCCCACCGAGGTCACCGTGGGCCGCTCCGGCGCGCTCGACGTCTTCGCTTGCCTGCACGCCCCAGGCGGCTGACCGCTGAGCTGGCTGATCATCGCGGCCCACACCCCACTCCGTCTCGGCCGGCCGCTGGTCGCGGATCTACGCCGTGCCCGGGAGAAGCCGGCCGAGACCGGTCGGCTCACCCCCTGCGCGGGTCCGCCGGGGGTGCAGAAACCTGCGTCCGGACCTGCCCTGTCCGGCCCGTACGCGAAAACCCAACCGACCAGGCCCCGGCAGACCCCTCGGCTCGAAGAACCGGCGTCTCGCCACCCGTCACACCAGGGGCAGAACGGCCAGGCGACCTGAGACCATCGCCGCACGTGACCGGCTCGGGCAGGCCCTTGAGCCCGTCGCAGACCAGCAACGGGACGTCGTTCACGCTGCGGTTCTGACGTTCGCCGAGCGATGAGTTCCGGCGGTGCCAGGAGTCCTACGGAGCGAACGTCAACAGTCAGAAGGGAACCCACCATGCCTGCGAACACCCAACAGCAGCGCAAGGTCATTGCCGACGCCGTTGTCTCGATGGACGGGTACACCAGTACAGGCCCCGAGGACGACATGAGCTGGGCCATGGAGCACATCACCAGCGAGCAGAGCGAGATCATGTACGAGGGGATCTGGCGCGGGGTAAGCACGGCGGTCGTCGGCCGCGTCAACTGGGAGGGTTTCACCTCCGTATGGCCCGGCCTGACCAACGACCCGGCCAGTTCGGCCCGGACTCGCGATCTGGGTGACTGGCTCGCCACCGTCGACAAGGTGGTCATCTCCACGACCCTGCAGCAAACCGACCTGGACAGGACGGAGTGGGTCAACGCCCGAGTCTCCCGCGACCTCGAAGCCGAGGTTCGCTCCCTCAAGGCCGCGCCGGGCCGCGACATTCTCGTCCTGAACAGCGCCAGCATCATCAAGGCGCTCCTCAAGGCTGACTTGATCGACGAACTCTCCCTGACCGTGCTCCCGACGACCCTCGGTGGAGGAGTGCGCCTGCTGCCCGACGGCCTCTCGTCGACATGGCGACTTTCCCACGCCACCACCATCCCCACGACAGGCGCTGTCGCCCTGTGCTACCGCCGCCCCTGAGGTTCACTCTGGAGCTCCTGCGCTCGTCCTGCGGGTGCGGTGGGAGACGGACTCCGTGATGGTGGGGTGGGTGCCTGGCAGCGAGCTGGATCCGACGGGCCGCGAGGATGCCGGGTTCGAGGGCATCCGTACTGCTCTGCGGTCGGGGCGCTGCAGGCTCTTCAGCACGATGCGACAGACGCGGCTGGAAATCTTCCAGTGGCCTACCTACTACGACACTCGACGGCGCGACAGCGCCCTCAACCACCTTTCACCTGCCGAGTTCGAACAGCAGCACCAGCGAGGACCTGAACTCACACGCGCAGCAGCACGAACCCCCGTGTCCACACTCCGCGGGACGCCTCAGTCCGTCCAGCCACCTCAGTACGGACAGCGCCGACACGGCTCGGCAACCTGTGCCAAGGACGCCCTGCGCACGCGATGGCATCACAAGGCGGCCCCACCCGCTCCCTCAGCTGCGCGGGAGGACAGCGGAACCATCCGTACCGGTAAGCCCGTTGGAAACAGTGGCACCGCCGAACCCGGAACATTCGTCCCAGCGCACCGTCCGGAAGGATGCAACAGACCATGAGTTCGCGCCGTTCCCTGCTCCTCGCCGCCGCCGCGAGTCCCGCCGCCTCCCTGCTGGCTCCCGCGGTGACCGCCTCCGCGGCTACGTCCGCGTCGCCGACCCAGGGAAGGACGGGCGACGACCCTGTTTACACCGAGCCGATCGGCATCGGCCTGGAAGGCTTCCCCTCCCCGTTCCCCTTCTCCTTCCTCCGCCTGGTGGTCCAGGGCGAGATCGTCAACATGGCGTACATGGACGTGGCGCCGAGCGGCCGGGCCAACGGGCAGACGGTCACGCTGCTGCACGGCAAGAACTTCGACGGCGGAGCCTGGGCTCCCACCGCCCGGGCGCTCGCGAAGGCCGGTTACCGGGTCGTCATCCCCGACCAGATCGGCTTCGGGCGCAGCAGCAAGCCCGCGGTCGACTACGGATTCGCAATGCTCGCGGACAACACCGCCGCGCTCCTGGACCACCTCGGCGTGGACCGTACGCATCTCGTGGCCCACTCGATGGGCGGCATGCTCGCCACCCGGTTCGCCCTCCGGCACCCCCGCCGTACCCTGCGGGTGGCGCTGGCCAATCCGGTCGGCCTGGAGGACTACCGCGAACTGGTCCCGGAGCACACCACCGAGAAGCTGTTCGCGGACGAGCTCGGCAAGACCGACCAGGCGGCCCTCCGCGCCTTCTACCGGGGCTATGTGGTGCGCTGGCGCCCCGAGTACGAGCGCAATGTGGAGATCCGCTGCCGCGTCACGCTCAGCGCTGAGTACCCGCGCTGGGCGATGGCCGCTGCGCTGACCTACCAGACCGCCTACCACCAGCCCGTGGTCCACGAGTTCGGCCGGCTGCGCGCGCCCGTCCTGCTGGTCATCGGGCAGGAGGATCGGACGGCCATCGGCAAGGAGTACGCCACCCCGGCCGACCGCGACAAGCTCGGCAACTACCCGGTCCTGGGCAAGCGCACCGCGGAAGCCATTCCCGACGCCCGCCTCGTGGAGCTGCCCGGGGTGGGCCACAATCCGCAGATGGAGGCCGCCGGCCGCTTCCAGCGCGAGCTGACCCGGTTCTTCGCCGGGTAGCAGGCGGGGCCGCCCCGACGCCTCGCCGACGGGACACCACCGGGCGGCGCCTGCTGCAGCAGTGAGCGTTTTCAGAGTGGCCACCGGCCGGGTGACGGGCTGGTCTTCCGCAGCGCACGAGGCTCCTGTGCCGTTGAGAGAGGTGTTCGACGTCTCAACTCGTCAGCGCAGGAGCCTCGTTGCGCCACCGTGCGCAGATCGCCGCCGGGTTCGGCACATCCGCCGACACCGCCCACGCCGACGTCAGCGCCGTCGTCGGTCACCTGTCCCGGCGAGCGCCCGGACTGCTACGAGTCCTGCGGGAAACGGATCCCGACCGCGTCCTGGATCTCCACGCGGGGTGCCCCTTCAGGCTCGGCCGGCCAGCGGGGCCGTCCCCGTCCCCGCCACCGGGGCTTCTTCTTCGACGGTGAACTTCGTTCATTGCGTCCAGCCTGTGTCGTGGTGCGTGCCGTCGTAGGCCGAGGCGCGGAACTCGTGGGTTCTGCCGTTGGTGAGCAGATCAGACGGCACCCGCACACTGGTCGGTCGCCCTGCGGCGGTCCAGTCGGGGACGAGATGGTCGCCGGCCTTCTCCTTGGTCACGGCGTCACGGCGTCACGGATGTCGAAGGCGCCGTTGACCGTGTCACCGTCGGCGTCATCGAACGTCGCGCGCAGGAACGGCTGGTCGGTGTCGACCACCCATGCCCCTGAGCCGTTCTTCACAGGTGCCGTTGGAGGTGAGGCGGTCGACGATGGCCAGGAGGTGCACTTTCCGACCCAGTACTCCGAAGCAGACCGCTGCGACGTCCTGCCGGCCACCACCCGCGGCACCAGGACCACTACCTTCCCGTCTTCGCCGTCGCGCCGTCGAGTTCGCGCTTCACTGCCTGCTCGTCCTGGCCGACCAGGCGCTTCTCCAGGCTCTTGTCATCGATGCGGGAGAAGTGTTCCCCTGCCGCGACGTCGTCCTCGCTCAGAACACGCCCGCACCACTCACCCCGGGCAACAGTGCGGTCGTCGAACGGGACGGCTGCGCCCTCTCCCAGGGTGATCCAGCGGTCACCCGCCCAGCGCAGCGCGAGGAGGTAGGTGTGACCGGTTTCGAGGCGCGGGGCGGAAGCAGTCGTTGCCTTCGTGCGGGTGCCGCTCTCCCGGCGCACCTTCCAGCCGGCGGCCTCCATGCCGAAGGTGTCGCCGAGGGAGTGCCGAGGGCTTTTCGCAGACCACAGCACGTCATCCGTCCGAAAGGTCACTGAGCGGTCGGTCGCATACTCGATCGGTCCTTCGGAGAAGTTCCGCCGGTTGCTCTCCTGCTCGGCGGTCGGTGTGGCCACGACGACGTGATCGGCCTGGGTGACCCAGTCTTTCGCCGTCTGGGAGGGGTAGGCGTCGTCGGTGGTCCCGCAGCCCACCACCGTGTCCAGACCGTCCTTGCCGATCAGAACGGCGGCGGCGATTCCGCCGGCGGCCAGGCAAGCGACGACGGGATGACCCACCCGGTCGAAGAGTGCAGTCAGCACGGGTCCTCGTTTCACGTGAGAAACCGGAGGCGCCGGACAAGGCCTCCCGGTGTGAAGCACAAGACGCTGTCCCGGACGCGTCGGTGGCCGGGCGAGCCGTGTTGTTGATCACAATGGCTCGATGGCGTGAAGGGCAGCGACGGGGTGTCCGGTGCGGTTGGTGCGGTACCGGACTCGGCGGAGGATCCGCCCTTGCTTGAGGCGGGCGAAGGCACGTTCGCCCGGAGCTCGCAGCCGGGCCCGGTACCGGTTGTAGTGCTGATGGTGCCGTGGTGCCGTGGTGCCGTGGTGCCGTGGTGCCGTGGTGCCGTGGTGCCGTGGTGCCGGCGGGATGTTCCCGCAGGCGGCGGGCCACCTCGAAGCCGTCGAAGTCGGGCAGCATCACGTCCGGGACGATCAGGTCGGGCCGCTCCTGCGCCAGTCACAGCCGCTTCTTCTGGGGCCTGCGGCTGCACCTGGTGTGCACCCTCCAGGGCCTGCCCGTCGCGTTCGCCCTGACCGGGGCCAAGGCCGACGAGCGCGAGACCCTGCTGGACCTCCTCTCCGCCGAACCGAGCCTCATCGCCGCGCGTCCTGCCCGGACGCTGATCGGCGACAAGGAATCAGAGCCGCCTGCCCGACCAGGAACCCGTTCAGCGAGACGACCAGCTCGGTCGGGAACGCCACGGCCACCAGCCCGCCAGACCGTCGACGCCTGGCACCTGTGGGACAACCTGGCCCCCGCGGTGGGACGCGTTGACTACGCTGAGCATGGGCTGGACGAAGCCTGCGGCGGGCCGTTCCAGGCGTTCGGTGTAGTCCACTGCGAAGATCCGCGGTAGCGGCCTGCCGAGTCTTCCGGACGGAGACCGGAGTCGCCGGCGGTCCGCGCCATCGCCGACGAGGGCCTCACCGCAGCCCCAGGGGCCTTGTGAGCACAATGGACGCCGTGACATCGACGATGGACTATCAGCAGGTTCTGGAACATATTGCCGAGGAGATCGCG
The DNA here is from genome assembly GCF_019049165.1 of Streptomyces sp. AC627_RSS907. Classification (NCBI taxonomy): domain Bacteria; kingdom Bacillati; phylum Actinomycetota; class Actinomycetes; order Kitasatosporales; family Streptomycetaceae; genus Streptomyces; species Streptomyces sp. AC627_RSS907. Next base: position 37,726 of record NZ_JAGMUE010000168.1, on the reverse strand, counting down.
CGGACGCCCGGCCGGGGGCGGTCCGCCGACTACATCCCGGCGCTCGCCGCCCGCGACCCGCGCGCCTTCGGCATGGCCGTCGCCGAGCTGGACGGCACCGTCCACGGGGTGGGCGAGTGGCGCGAGCCGTTCTCCACGCAGTCCATCACCAAGGTCTTCACCCTGGCCCTGGACCTGACCCATGAGGGCGACGAACTGTGGGAGCACGTGGGCCGCGAACCTTCCGGCAACCCGTTCAACTCCCTGATACAGCTCGAGTACGAGAACGGCATCCCGCGCAACCCGTTCATCAACGCCGGCGCCCTGGTCGTCACCGACCGCCTCCACACCCGCACCGGTGACGCGGCGGGCGAGCTCCTGCGGCTGCTGCGTGCCGAGAGCGGGAACCCGGACCTCGATTTCGACCTGGCGGTCGCCGCCTCGGAGGCCGCGCACGGCGACCGCAACGCCGCCCTCGGCCACTTCATGGCCTCCTACGGCAACATCGACAACCCTGTCCCGCTCCTGCTCGACCAGTACTTCCGCCAGTGCTCGGTCACGGCCTCCTGCGCCGACCTCGCGCTGGCGACCACCCTCCTGGCCCGGCACGGCATACGCGCCGACGGCACCCGGCTGCTGACCCGCAGCCAGGCCAAGCAGGTCAACGCCGTCATGCTGACCTGCGGAACGTATGACGCCGCCGGCGACTTCGCCTACCGCGTCGGCCTGCCCGGCAAGAGCGGGGTGGGCGGCGGCATCATCGCCGTCGTGCCCGGTCGCTGCGCACTGTGCGTGTGGAGCCCCGGCCTGGACGAACGGGGCAACTCCGTCGCCGGAGTGGCGGCACTCGACCTCTTCACCACCCTCACGGGGCTGTCGGTGTTCTGATCCCGCCGGGCCGGGCGGCTCCAAGGCTCCGGCTTGTCGACGGTCACGTATGCGCGTGATGGACACCGCTCTGCGTCAGCGCCTGAAGCAGTGAGTGGCGTGCATCGAGAAGTGGCAGGTCACGGGCCTGTCACGGTCCTGGTGTGCGCCGCTGCCGGGGTGCTCTCGCCGGTTGTGAGCGTGTGACTTCGGTGAAGGCCGTCGGTCAGCGTGTGACGTCGCGGTTCGTCAGGAACAGCAGGGTCCGTACCAGCGCAGTCGCCCAGTTCGGGAAGGTGCGGACCTTGCCGAGCACGCGCCGGTTCTTCAGGCGGGCGAAGCCGCGCTCGACCGGGCCCGGACTGCGGCGAGCGCCTTGTCGGACAGTCTCTGTCCCCGGACAGGGGCCGGCTGCCCGCTCGAACAGCATCTCGGCGGGCCGCGGCTTGGTGAACCTCCTGGTGAGCTGCTCGGCAGAGTCGAACAGTGGGAACGCGACCGCCACGGGCACTCCTCCGACCGCATCACCGTCGAACACGCCCTCGGTGATCACAAACGCTGGAAGCAACTGACGCGCCGGCCCCATCGCGGCTACCGCGCCGTCGCCGGCCTCGGCTCCGACCGCACCGCTCAAGCCTGAACAGCAGTCCCCCAACGGACCGGCACGCCTTACCCGCCATCACGCACCAACTCGTAAGACCTCATCTCAGTTGGCGGCTCTGCTCACCGGTGCAAGTGGTCCAAGCTCCCATCGGGCACTGGGTAGGAATGCTCTGCGGGGAGGAGGCGTCGTGCCGCGGTCAGGTCTCCGTCCCGTACGTGGTCGTGAATCGTGTGCGCAAGTGTGGTGATGTCGGTGATGGAGACCGTCCACTCGTCCGCGTAGCGGTGTGCCGCTTCTCCTGTGAGACCGAGCTGGAGCGAGCGGTGAGGAAGCGGCTGCAGGCGCAGGTCACGTTCCGGGTCCCACTGGACCCGGGCCGGAGACCGCTTCAACTGCCGTTTCCAGGTCGTGCGGTCATGATGCAGCCCGTGCTCATAGTGGGCCAGGCAGGCATGTTCCAGTGCCCACTCAAAGCCTTCTCGGGTGATCTCGATGGCGAGGACGGTTTCCTGGCCGTCCTTGGAGCCCCATCCGCAGCGGTACATCATCCAGAGGAAGGAGGGCTTGACCCAGTCATCCGGTCCCGCTGCCAGGTCGCCGGGAAGCGACCGTCCCGGGCCGCAGGAAGGCCGATCTCCGGCCTGTACGCCTGGTAGACGGTGACCGTGGTAGCGGTGTACAGGGCGCGGATCTGGTGCTTGGGTTCTGCCACGGTGACCAGCGTGGGGGCACCGTTCGATGCGCGCCATCGAATTTGCGGCGCACTCGGCTGTCGAACCTGCGACAGAGCGACCTCGTCACCTCGGCCCTGCAGGGCCGCGCCGCTCACTGACGGCACACCGCCGTATCCGGCGACCAGCGCCTCGCCGGTGTCCAGCGCGGCATTCTCCGGCTGCGCGGTGACGGTGGCGGCGACGGGACTCGTCCGGGCCGGCCGGGGACCGCTTGCCGCGCACGGTCCCGGGCCGGGTTCAGACGGTGAGGTGCTGCTTGGTGCCGGAGCCGTCGGCAGTCGCCTCGGGGGTGATGCCGTGCTGCTCCTCTTCGGGGCGGCCCTTCCTGGGCAGCAGGAAGGTGATCGCGAGGAAGACCACCAGCAGACCTGCCTGGACGATCAGCGCGCGGTGGAAGCCGCCGGTGAAGTCACCGGTCTTGGCCTGGGCGAAGAACACCGAGCCGAAGACCGCGACGCCGATGGAGCCGCCGACCGCCTGGACCGCCGACAGGACACCGGAGGCGGAGCCGATCTCGTCGTCGGCGACCGCGGCGAGGATGAAGCCGAACAGGGCGGCGATCACCATGCCGGCGCCGATGCCCGCCACCGCCACGCCGGGAACGATGTCCCGGATCGAGAACGAGGCGGCGTCGCGGCCGTCGAGCTCGCACCACAGCACGGCCGCGCCGGCCAGCTGGACCAGCGGTCCGATCTGGAGCACCTTGCGGCCGATCTTGTCGGCGAGGAACGCGCCGCTGATGGCGCCGCCGATCGCGGTTCCCACGGCGAGGGGCAGGTTGCCCAGTCCCGCGTCACCGGCCGTGAAGTGCTGGCCGATCTGGAGGAACAGGGTCAGGACGAGCTGGGTGCCGACCAGTCCGCCGAAGAACAGGGCGATGCCGCCCAGCCCGACGGTGAAGGCCGGCTTGCGCAGCAGGCCCGGCGTCACCAGCGGCTCGCGGCCCGCGGCGGCCGTGCGGCGCTGCTGAAGGGCGAAGAGAGCGAACCCGGTCACCGAGGCGGCCATGGACAGCCACGTCCACAGCGGCCAGCCGTTCTCTTGCCCCTGATTCAGCGGCAGCACCAGCAGAGCGCAGGAGATCACGACCAGGGCGGCGCCGGTCATGTCGACCCGTACCGTGCGGTCGCCCGCCTTCTTGGGTACGAACTTCGCGGCGACGATCAACGCAGCGATTCCGATGGGCAGGTTGACCAGGAACACCGACCGCCAGCCCAGGCCGAAGAAGTCGCCCTCGATGAGGAAGCCGCCCAGGACCGGGCCGATGATGCCGCCCAGGCCGAGAACGGGTCCGAAGATCGCGAAGACCTTGGTGAGCTCGGGGCCGGAGAAGTTCTCCCTCAGCAGGCCGAGGCCCTGGGGCAGCAGCATGGCTCCGGCGGCGCCCTGCAGCAGGCGGAAGGCGATCAGCGACTCGATGTCCGGCGCGATCGCGCACAGCAGGGAGGTCGCGGTGAAGGCCGCAAGTCCGGTCAGGAACATTCTGCGCCGGCCGTAGCGGTCGCCGAGCCGGCCGCCGAGCACGAGCCCGGCGCCCAGGGTGAGGGCGTAGCCGCCGATCACCCACTGCAGTCCGACGGAACCGGCACCGAGTGATTCCTCCAGGTCCGGTCCGGCGACGTTGACGATCGAGGCGTCCAGGAGATCCATGATCTCCGCGACGATCATCACCGCCAGGATCAGCCATCGCCATCGGTAGGGCTCGGTCGTCTTGTCAGGGGTGGGGGACGGGTCACACACGCCAGGTACCTCCATGATGAAGTAATTCCACGGTGAAGGTAAAGTGGGTGACGGTAGGTTGTCAAAGCGGAGGGACCGTGCGGACCGTGCGGAACCGCGCGGCAGGAGAGAAAGGTGGAGGGCCGGCATGGAGGAAGCCGTGCGCGACGGCGTCGCGGAGCAGCGTGAGCGGCTGATGGAATCACTGAGGGCCTACGGCGGCCACTACGCCGAGCTCAGTCGTCGCTTCGCCGCCTGGCTGGGCCTGCACTCCACCGACGCGACCGCGGTCCTGGAGATCGCCGCCGCCGAGGAGCGCGGCACTCCCCTGTCACCGGCGCGGCTGAGCGAGCGGATCTCCCTGTCCACCGGCGCCACCACCGCGCTCCTGAACCGTCTCGAAGCGGCGGGGCACATCACCCGCGCCCGCGAGCACTCCGACCGGCGCATCGTCACCCTGCGCAGCGGAGCCCACATCCAGGAACGGGCGGACGAGTTCTTCGGCCCGCTCGCCCACCGCCTCGACGCCGCGATGTCGCACTACCCGCCCCGGTTCCTGGAACAGGTAGAAGCGTTCATGGCCGACCTGAACACCACCATGAACAGCCACCTGGCCGATCAGGACACATGCCCCCCGCCCGCCCGCACCCCTGATGGCCGAACTCCCTGACCGGCTTGCTTCCAACCGCCCAGCTCGCTCCCCGGCAGAGGACGCGGCGGCACTGGAATGGATCGTCAGGCATGTGCGGAGGGTACGAGGTGAGCGTCACGTCGAGCGCATGACCACGGCGACCGGGACGGAGCGGACCGCATGGATCCGACGGTCATCGAGCATGTGCAGCAGCACGGATGAGCCCTCGGGTTCTGCCGGCGGCCGCCTCTCCTCGTGCTGCACGTCGCGCGGCCTGATGCCGAGGGGCGTTTCCACTGGGGTGAGCAGGCCGACGAGAGGCATCGCGAGTCACAGCCTCGGCCCACGGCCACTGCCTGGACGAGCTCAGGCGGAGGCGCGGGCGATGGTGCCCGCGGTGGTGGACTCGACGCGTGCGGTGGTCATCAGCGGTCGGCGGATCACGGCCTGACAGGCGGAGTGCTTGCTTGCTGGACTCGTCGAGGAGGCCGGCCCGTTGCATCAGGGTCGAGCACGGCATCGCCCACCTGAAGAACTGGCGAACCCCGGCCCGCCACCTCGGCCGCCGCGAACACATGAGCGCCACCGTCCAAGCAGTCGCCGGCTTGCTGTCCACCAGCAGACCGTGCCCCCGAACCCGCCACGTCCTGAAGGGTGAGCCGCTGGATCGCTTACGGGACTTGACCGCTCAGAGCCCCGCGACGACTCGACCGCTGACGGGGAGACGCAACTCGATCACTGCGGTAGGACAACGCCGGCGAGGTCGTCTGCGGGATCGACGTACGACGAGCCGGTGAAGGGGAATGTGCCCGAAATCTGGGCCGGAGTGGGTACACGTGAACGTGAACGGGCACAGCCGAGTACGGAGGACGCGCCCACCCGCGGGCATGGCCAGGCGCCCTCTTGACCTGAAGCGTTGTTGAGGTTTTAGCGTGTCGCCTACTTGATCATCTGACGACGGGAAACACGCTCGTGATCCTCGTGACCGGAGCCACCGGAAACATAGGCAGTGCCCTGCTGAAGGAGCTGCACGCACGTGGTGTCGGGCCGCTGAGAGGGCTCACCCGCGATGCCGCACGGGCCGTCTTCCCCCAAGGAGTCGAGGCCGTGGAGGGCGACTTCGCGGATCCGGCGTCGTTGAAGCCCGCGCTGAAGGGGGTCTGCTCGCTGTTTCTCGTGTCGCGTCTGGGCCCGGACGCCGACATCCTCGAAGCCGCCCGGCAGGCCGGCGTGGAGCACGTCGTGCTGGTGTCATCCATCACCGTCCAGACCCACCCGCACCTCGGCCCCGCCGGCGAGAACCTGACGGTGGAACAACTGCTCAAGGAAACCGGCATGGCCTGGACGATCCTGCGGCCGACGCAGTTCGCGTCGAACGCCCTGATGTGGGCCGCGTCCATCCGTGGCCGCGAGACCGTCCGCGCGCCGTATGCCGAGACCGCGCTGCCGACCATCCACCCTGCGGACATCGCATCGGTGGCACGGGTGGCACTGACCGAGCCCGGTCACCACGGACGCACGTATGCCCTGACCGGGCCGGAGCCGGTGACCGCCCGACAGCAGGTCGAGGCCATCGCGGCGGTACTGGGCCGGGAGGTTCCCTTCGCCGAGATCGGCCGCCGGCAGGCCCACGCGCAGATGGCCGCGGTCTTCGGGCCCGAGTACGCGGACGCGGTGCTCGACGTCACGGGCGGGGACGTGAACGACGAGCTGCAGATGGTGCGCGACACGGTTTCCCGGATCACCGGAACGCCGGCTCGCCCGTTCCGGCAATGGGCTTCGGAGAACGCCGACGCCTTCCGCTGAATCGCCTGGACCCGAGCACGTCCATCCGTACGGGTGCACGTTCTCATTCCCAGAAGTACGCCGGCATCGGGCGTCCTGGAGGGACGTCACCGTCCGCGACGACCGACCAGACCCAGGCCGGGGTGCCGCAGGTGACGCCGTTCTCGCGGAACGGTGAGATGCGCAGGTCGTCTGCTGCTGCGCAGGTGGAAGCCCCCCTCGACCAGCGCACCGGTGCACAGGACAAGCAGGGCCTGCCGGCCACAGGTCAGGCGACGCCACCGGGAACCGATCCGGCGGCGTTGACTGGCGAGGTGGCTGGAGAGGTATTGCAGGGCGCGACTGGACAGCTCGGCACCGGATGGGTGGACAAGCACGCGAAAGCTCCTGGCGGACTGGTGTTCTTGGTCGTGAACCCGTCTACCAGGAGCTTGTTCATGCCCACCGTCGGTCGCATCCCGATACCCCCCTACGCCGAGGGGCCCTGTCCGCGCAGGAGGGAGAGCAGTTCGGCGCCACGTACCCGGCCCTTGTAGGCGATGCTGCCGGCGAGCAGGGCCACCACTGACAGCAGGGGAACCACCGCGGCCTCCGGCCATTTCCAGGCAATAGCTGCCGAGACGACGCCGATCACGGTGACCGCCACAAACATGATCCGTAGCCATTCCCGGCGCTTCACCGGCTCGACACCTTCGAGGTCCTCAGGATCAAGCAGCGCCAGAATGCGAGCCCGCGCGTAGCGATCGCTGATTTTCAGCAGCATGACAGTCGTGTCTTCGAGTACCTTCCCGAGGTCGGGGTCACGGTCCTGCCTACTTGCCATGGCGCGGAGAGCGCCGACCACGTGAGCGGCGTGCTCTGTATATTCACCTCTCTGGGAGGACCTCACCTTCCCGCGCCGGGTTCGCCAGGCGCTGTAGACCACGTGTTCCACGCGCTCCAGGCTGACGCGTGGTGCGTCACCATCGGACTTCAGCTTCTGATGAGCTCTCCCCACGTCCGCACAGGTGGCGAGGACCGCAAGCACCAACCGCCAGCAGTCCACCTGGCGGACCGGGCCTCCCAAGTCCCCTGACACCTCGGGTGCCTGAGTACGGCGAATTGGCCTTGAGGCGAAGAGCTGCCCGAGGATGACCACCAGCGTGCAGACGATCATACCGATGAACACGAGCAGGGCGGCCACCGCGACTACGGTGACCGTGTGTCCGAAATCGTTCAGTGGCTCGGTGACCACCGGCTTGGCTTCTTTCCAGGCCTGTTCGATGAGCTGCGTCTTCGGGTTCCACACCGCGTGGAGCGGCCCTGTCGCTTCGGCTGAGCAGTCAGGCCTGCTCGACGACGGGGCATCTCGGTTCTCCATCGCGCATGTGAAGCTGTTGATCATTCTGCTGATGTTGAACAGCAACACCAGCAGAAATGCCAGCTTGACCAGGGTCCACGAGACCGCCCAGGGGGCGTGGACACGCCATGTCTTCACCGTGTCGACCAGGCGTCGCCGTTCACTATCGGATATGGCGGGCGCCGCAGAGTCCATATGAGCCAGAGCGCTCGTCACCCGCCACTCCGCCCACGCCGCAGAGGACGTCTGTTGCCAATCGACCAGGGGCGCGAGTTTAGTCCTGCCCCATCCGCGGAGCAGGTAGGCCAGGACCAGGACCACGAGGACCAGGGCAATGGCGATCAATACTGCGATGATCTGCAAACTGAGCCCACCCAGGAACCCGAACAGTGAAAGGATCATCGAGCGTTTCGAGGGCATCAGGACAGCGTACGGTGATCGAACCGCCTGGAGGGGCAGGAACGGAGACATCTAGCCTTTACCAACCCGTCGGGACCGGCCGCCCGTTGGACAGGATCCGGTCCGGCAACGGGGCGAAGGCGGGGATGTCGTTGCTCTTCGCGGCGACCTGACGCTGGGTGTCATGGTCTGGCAGGCATGGAGCGCGGCGGCGAGCAGGTGGACGACTGCACCGTCGGTGCGGGATCCGCGCACGTTCTTGCCGCCGACGGCAAGACCACCAAGGCGTCGCCGGGTTCGTCGACCGGTCGGCAGCGAAGCGGGCGATGGCCGCCACAGCCGCGGCTCCGCCGAGGACGGCGACCGTGCACTTCAAGCAGGGAGCCCAGGCGGTAGCGGCGGCCCCGGACCCGGCGAGGATCGGGCATCCGGTCCTGCACGTCCGTCAGGCAGGTGAGCTGATTGACGGCTCCCTGCCTTGCCGGGAGGGCTAATGCATTGCACGCTACAGCAGGTGTTGTGCAGCAGCATCCCACCTGCGTACGTACTCGCGCCCGACGCGCTCTCGCATACTGGCCTGAGTTTCTCCGGGCTGGACCGTGATAGTCAGGGAGAAATAGGCGCAGGGTCCTTGTCGGCTGGTGTGTGTCCTGATCTCCGAACACCACGATTCAGTACGAAAGTGTCGGTCCAGGGCACTCAGAGCGGGCTCCTTCGTGGCTCGGACCAACTGGTCCAGAAGCTCGCTGGATACCGTTTCATTGCTTTCCGTGTCGCCGACTTGAAGTACGTAGAGAAACTCTCCCGAAACCGGGGCGGATCGATTAGCGCTCCCTGACACCGGCTTCTTCCTTGAAAACCATCGCACGTCTGCCAAGTCTCCTTGATCGAAGTGTCGTGCCCAGCCGAGGAGGTCCGGTCGCAGAAGTAGAGCGGAGGTACAGCCGGAGCGTGCTGTTCGCGCTCGGGCCCGGTCCCGCGATTCTTCTGCCCCGGGCTCGCCGCTCAGCGGCATACCCATCACGGGCGACAGCAACCGTCAGAAGCTGTGGGTCGGTTGAGGAGTGCCAGTTGCGACGGGGTCCTCGGGATGTTCGACGAGGTGACCGTTCTCGAAGCGGGCGCCTGCCCGGACGAGGGTGATCTCGCTGGACGATGTCCCGTAAATGCTTGGGGACATGCCGGTTGACCTGCTCGTCCGCCTGTCATCCGGTGAGGGTGAGGTGGTGCAGGCGGGCGACGCCGAGCATGGCGTGGTGGAGGCTGTCGTCTCTGAGGCGGCAGTCGCGGGGGATCTTCCAGCTCTTCATGCGGGCGAAGGTGTGCTCGACGCGGGCGCGGAAGCGGCGGCGGGAGGCGCTGTGCTCCTCCTTCCAGGCCTCCTTCCAGGCCGGCAGTTCCTCGTCCTTGTTCCGGCGGTAGTGCGGGATGGTCAGGCCGGTGCCCCGGTAACCGCCGTCGGCGATCAACGCGGGGACCGCGCCGACGGCGGTCTTCGCGCCGGACTCCTGCCAGGCCCGGCAGTCGTCGCGGTTGCCGGGCAGCGGCTCGCCGACGGCGACGACGAGGCGGGTGCCGGCGTCGACGACGACCTGGTGGTTGGTGGAGCAGCAGGAGTTCTTGCTGGAGGCGGCCACGGTCCGGTCGCGGGTGGGGGCCGGCGTGCCGTCCACGATGAGCACGGTGCGCTTGCGGAACCGTCGCCGGGGCTGGGCGGCGAGAGCCGGTCCGGGGTGGTCGACGAGCCGGTCGGCCACCTACTTCGAGACCTCCTGGTCGAGCCTGGCCAGGAACTTATTGGACTCCTCGGCCCGGGTTGCCCAGAGCGAGGGGGAGACGGTGCGGAAGGATCGCCTCGGAGTCGCCGTCGCGGATCCTGCCGCACCCCAAGCTCCCTCCGGTCGTCATGACCGGACCGGCCTCGCCGAGCACAACGCCCGACAGGCCCACTATCGGGACGAGGCCGGAGCCGATGTGGCCGCTCGCGCCGGTGGACGGACACACGTGTGGACCGTTTCGTCTCTTCCCGGAGCTGAGCGTCAGAGCTGGGAGCCGCCGCCGTCCACGGCGAGTTCGGCGCCGGTGGTGTAGGTGGCGTCGAAGGCGAGGAACAACACCGTCCTGGCGACCTCGACGGGGGTGCCCATGCGCAGCATGGGGTTGTCGGCCGCCATCTGTGCCTTGGTCTGTTCGGCCGCCTCCTGGGGCATCGACTTCTCCAGGATTCCGGAGTCGATCGGGCCGGGGCTGACCGCGTTGACACGGATCTTGCGCGGGAGCAGCTCGCGGGCCAGGCTGCGGGTCATCGAGCGCAGCGCCGCCTTGCCGGCCGCGTACGCGCTGAGCATCGGAAGTCCCAGCACGTTCGCCACGGATGTGGTGAGTACGACGCCGCTGCCTTCCGCCAGTAGCGGAGCGAGCTTCTGCACCGTGAAGTAGGGGCCCTTGGCGTTGATGGCCAGCAGTTGGTCGAAGAGTTCTTCGCTCGTCGCCTCGAACGGCGCGAAGCCGTTGACGCCCGCGTTGGCGAACAGGGCGTCGACCGTGCCGAACTCGGCCTTCACTCGGTCGGCCAGCGCGTCGATGTCGGGCAGCGACGCGGCGTCGCTGCGGACCGCGATCGCCCTCTCGCCGAGCCGGTCGCGTGCGGCGTCCAGGGCGGCCTGGTTACGCCCGGTGATCAGCACACGGGCCCCTTCGTCCACGAGCAGCTGCGCGGTGGCCAGTCCAAAGCCGCTGCTGCCTCCGGTGATCACCACGTGCTTGCCTTCGTGCTTGCCCATTTCGGACACACTCCTTCTGTGAGAACGGCTGTTGGCTTTCGTCCCAGCGGTCGACCCCGGCTGGACAGCTTCGAGTCAACAACCGTCCGAACCGGGCGTCCAAGACCTGTTCTGCACCCCGTCATGCAGGATCTGCATAACGGGTAGGCTGCCGTTATGTCCGACGAAGCCTCGCCCTCCACGGCGCCCCACCCCGGCCCTGACCTGGATCTGAGACTGGTGCGGTACTTCGCGGTCGTCGCCGAGCATCTGAACTTCGCCCGGGCGGCCGCGGCGCTGCACGTCGCCCAGCCCTCCCTGAGCCGTCAGATCCAGCGGCTGGAGGACGTCCTCGGCGTGCGCCTGCTGGAGCGCACCACTCAGGGCAGTCGCCTCACCGCGGCCGGCGCGGCCTTCCTCCCGCAGGCACAGACGCTCCTGCACACGGCTCACCAGGCGGTGCTCACCGCACGCGCCGCCGCGCCGCCGCGTACGGTCACCATCGGATACGTCGAGGACCTCGTCATCACCCCCGCGGTGCGGGACCTGCGCCGCCGTCACCCCGACACCCACGTCCGCACCCGTCACCTGGACTGGGACGAGGCTCGCGCCCTGCCCGAGGGTCGGATCGACGCGCTCGTCGTCCGTACGCCGCTCCCGATCCCGAGCGACGGTCTGGAGGTGACCGTCCTCTACGACGAACCCCGGGCACTCCTCGTGCCCGCGTTCCACCGCCTCGCCGGCAAGGAGTCGGTCACCCCGGACGACTTCACCGACGAGCCCCTCGTGGCCTGTGCTGGCATGGCTGCGCTGTGGACCGGGTTCTGGCGGCTCGACCCCCGTCCGGACGGCAGCCCGGCTCCACTCGGTCCCATGCTCGTCGACACCTTCGAGGACAAGCTCGAAGTCGTCGCCGACGGCCAGGCCATCGCCCTCGTGCCGGCCGACGACCGGCGCTGCACACTCCGCAACGACCTCGTCACCATCCCCGTCGAGGGAGTCGAACCCTGCCAGGTGGTGGTCGCCACTCGTTTCGCGGACGCCAACCCGCTCGTCGCCCACTTCCGTGAATCCGCGAAGAATTTCCTCGTCCGCGAAGCCTGACGTGTGCGGTCCAGGAGGGCACGGCGAGAGTGAAGCTTCCCCTTGGTCGCGGACACCTGGAGACCGGGATCATGAGGTTCGGAGGAGGTGGCACCAGGCAGGAAGCACGTACACGAAGCGGTACACCGAGGAGTCCGAGCGGGGCGCGACCGCGCTCGTTGATTCCTCGGGCAGGACGGTGACCGCCGTCGCCTGGGACTAGCTGGTCGATGAGCACGGGCTGCCGACCCGGCGCGCAGGACCAGCAGCTGGTGCCAGGGCCTCGACGGGTTCGGGATCGATCCGCTCACGTGCGTCTTTTGTGTGCATGTCGCTCGTCTCCCTGCGCTGCGATGTGGCACGGCGGCGTGCACGGCGGGTCGCGTGGGTGTGATGGTCGTGAGGACCGGTTCGGCCGCGCCGCCTTGATGCGGTGCGGGGAACGAGCGGGATGGAACTGGAGCGGCCTCAGGGGGTGAGGGTTGCCGGGACGTCGAAGTAGTGGCCTTGGCCGAGGTCGTCGATGAGGCCGGGCTGGACGGGCTTCCAGCCGAGGAGGTCCTGGGTCAGCGTGCTCGAGGACAGGTTGTCGGCCGTGACGTGGGCGCTCAGGAAGCCGAAGTGGGCGTCGGCCTGCGTCGTCGGGATGCTGACCACGGGCACGTTCAGCCCGCGGCCGATGGCCTCGGTGATCTCCCGGAAGGAAATCCCCTGGTCGTCGACGGCGTGCAGCCGTGACCCCGCCGGCGCGGATTCCAGCGCCAGCCGGTACAGGCGTGCCGCGTCGAGCGTGTGCACGGCGGGCCAGCGGTTGTCCCCGTCGCCGACGTAGGCGGCGACGCCCTTGGACCGGGCGATGGAGATCAGGGTCGGGATGAAGCCGTTGTGGTCCAGCGCGCTGTGCACGGTCGGAGCGAGCCGGACGACGGACGAGCGGATGCCGCGTTCCGCGAGTGCGACCACCGCGTTCTCGGCGTCGATCCGCGGCCCCGCGTCGATCACGTCGGCTTCGGTGGCGGCGTCTTCCCATTTCGCGGAGGCCAGCAGCATCGTCCCCGATGTGGTCACCAGAGGCTTGCCGGTGCCGGCGAGCGCGTCCCCGAGCCTCTGGACGGCGCGCAGATCCGCTGCGACCGCGCTGTCGAAGTCGCCGGCGAACATCACGTCGTGCTTGAAGGCCAGGTGGATGACGCCGTCGGCCGCGGCGGCGGCCGCGGCGAGGCCGTCGAGATCGTCGAGGTCGCCTCGGTGCACCTGGGCACCGGCAGCCCTCAACGCGGCGGCGGACCGGTCCGAGCGGGCCAGGCCGACGACCTGGTGTCCCGCGTCGAGGAGTTCGGGGACGACGGCGGAGCCGACGTGTCCGGAGGCTCCGGTGACGAATACGCGCATGGTGCGCCCTCTCTGCTGCGGTGCCCCAGCCGGGGCGGGGCACCCGATGTCAGTTCGTGACATCACCGTAGCACCGATGTCAGACTCTGTCATCACTTTAATGTCAGCTTCTGTCATCGGCAGGTAGGATCCGGTGCATGAGCCGATGGAAACCCGACGCACGAGGCCGCCTGGAGAAGGCGGCGCTGGAGCTCTACAACGACCAGGGCTTCGACGCCACTACCGTGGCGGAGATCGCCACCCGCGCCGGCGTCACCGAACGGACCTTCTACCGGTACTTCGCCGACAAGCGGGAGGTCCTCTTCCTCGTCAACCCCCTCGCCGACGTCCTCGCGAGCGCCGCGGCCGCCGCCCCGGCCTCGCTCCCGCCGCTCGAGGTGATCACCCACGCCCTGACCGAAGCCGCTCCTGTCCTCGAGGACCGCGAGGACCTGGCACGACAACGCCACGCCGTCATCTCTGCCAACCCCGAACTCCAGGAACGCGAACTGGCCAAACTCGCCGCACTCGCATCCACGCTCGCCCACGCGCTGCGTGAACGCGGCTTCGAGACCACCACCGCGGCAGTCGCGGCCGAGATCGGGATCGCCACGTTCAAGGTCGCCTATGAACGCTGGGTCAACGACCCCGACCGACACCCCCTCGCCCAGCGCATCCGGGAAACCCTGGACACCGCCGGGCACCTCACCGCACCTGCCGGACATGCCGCCGCGACCGGCGACGTGGGCTTCACAGGCCGGGAGGGAGCGGCGTGATGGCGGACCGCCCCTGAGCAAGGGCCCCGCGGGTCATCGGTGTTCCGATCCTCCCGAGGGCCTCACGCACGCACCACGTCCGCCGTGGCGGGATACTCATCCCAGGTCCGGCCATCGGGCAGGCCCCCGGCAGCCTTGGGGTCAGCCCGCCGACCTGCTTGAAGGACAGCGCCGGCTGGAGATCGACACACCGATCGCGAATGTCACGGGCCCAGACCCGAGTCCCGCGGCCGGCGGACGGGGCCGGACTCGCCTCCGGCGATCACCCAGTCGCCCCCGGACGGTTCCAGCCCGTGCAACGGGCCCAGCAGAGGCTCGTACGAGAGGAACGTCACCGCGACGGGGATCCGCCGCAGGCCGTCGACACGGTCCAGTTCCTTCGCACTCTCCACCGACACGCCCGGTCTCCAGCGCACTCTGGCGGCAGTGGAGGCCGGTCAGTTCGAGCCGGGGCTGGTCGAGAATGCGGGCGATGGCGTGCTGGGCGTAGCCGTCGGTGCTCGGCAGGCCGGACTTTGCGGCTGGTGGAGGACGGCGGGCAGGGCGGTGCCGCCGCTCGCCTCGAAGCCGTAGCCGGCCGGGCCGGGGTGCCGGTGACGACGGTGCGGGCGAAGTCCACAGTGCTGGTGTGCCGGATCTGGCGGACCAGGAGTTCGGTGAGGAACGCGTCACGGAACCGGTTCGGTGTGCCGCGGACCGGTTGGGGCCAGTCTCCCCCGTGCCCCGGTGGACCACGAGGCGAGTGCCTGGCCGATCGTCTCGGCCCGCGTGCCGAGTTCGCGCGCTGCCGAGGCACTGTCCGGGCCGATGACCGGCGGGAGGGAGGTCTCCCCGGTGCCGAACGCGGATCTGGCCCGTCAGCACCTCGCCGTCGACGCTGGTGAGGGCGGCGTTGTCATCGATGATGCCCTGCGGCAGCGGCTCGGTGGCGGCGAAGAACTCACGGGCGGTCAGGACGGCGCCGGCCGCGGGGAAGGTGTTCCAGCGGCTGCCGCCCAGAGCGGTCGTCGACCTGCCCCTCGGCACGGGCCGGGGTGTTCGAGGTGCCGACGGTACAGCGCAACCTCACGACGTCTCGGACACCGGAGTCTCCACCACACGTCGGATTCTCGGCGACCTCCGTGAGCCGACGCGATCCGTGGAAACGTCGGTCGTGGGCAGGTGTTCCATGGTCGGCCACGCGCGGTCGTCCACCGTCAGAAAGGGCTCGCCCAGCATGGTCGCCGGGGTTGTGCCGGTGAACGCCATGACGTCCCGATGTAGATGGGACTGGTCGCAGTAGCCGCCGTCCGCCGCGACTCGGGCTGCGCGGTCACCGGCGACCAGTCGGTGCGCGGCGTGGTCGAAGCGGACCAGCTTCGCGGCATATTTGGGCGGTATGCCGAGGCACGAGTGGAATCGGGACCACAGACGCTTGCGGCTCCAGCCGAGTTCGGCTGCCAGGTGGTCAACCCGGACGAGGCCCCTGCTGACGACGATCCGGTTCCAGGCCCAGGCCACCGCCGGATCCACCGGCGAGCGCGCCTCGAGTCGGCGGGCGAGCAACGCCTCCGTGAACGCGAAGCGGTCCTCCCACGAGGGGATTTCACCCAGTTGCCCGCGAATCCGTGACGCCTCCCTGCCCCACAGGTCGTCGAGGGACACCAGGGAATCGGCCAGATCGGCCGGACAGGCGTCCAGAACCGCGCGTGCGACCACAGGGGACAGGCGCACCTGCACGCACTCGACCTGCTCGCCCCACGCCCGAATCCCACCCCCGGAGCCCAACCCGGGGCCGGCGACGAGACTTCCCCGATGTCGCCGCCCAGCGCCATCCTCCACGGTGGACGGGCTCGCCCCGAAGTCCAGGACCAGCATCACGGCCGGGTGCGGAATCATCCGCAGGCCACCGACGGGCAGGCCGGGGACCCGAAACCCCGCCATGTCGACACCAGTCACCCGCCCGGGCCACTGCGGACGTGCGATGTCCCACACAGCGGGATCGTCACGCTCACTCATGGTGAACCCCATCGTTAAATGCTACGCGCCCCGAGGAGGAAGGGGAACATTTGTCCAAGCCGCCGGCACGCACCGCCGGCGACAGTGAGCTCATGACTCTTTCCGACAGGCACCCGCATGTGAACGGCGGCGCCGACGCCATCGAGGATTCGCTCCTCCCCCTGGACCACGGCGACACCTACGTGTGCCAGGACGGCCCTCGCGGCGCCCCCGTGCTCCTGCTCGTCCACGGATCCGCCACCTCGAGCCGTTCATGGGACACGCTGGTTCCACTGCTGACCACGTCACACCGCGTCATCCGGATCGACCTGCCGGGGCACGGCCGTTCGGCCGAACCGGTCGGCGGCGATTACGCGGTCCCCGAGCAGGGACGCAGGATCGGCGCGGCACTGGACCGGCTCGGCGTAGGGCGCGCCATCGTGGTCGGCCACTCCAGCGGCGGCTATGTCGCCACCGCTCTCGCCGAGCAACGACCCGACCTGGTGACCGCGCTCGTGCTCATCAACACCGGCCCCAGCATGGACGCCTTCATCGCACCGGAATCCGCCGCGATCAACCCCGCGCAGTGGCCACCGGCCGACGATCAGATCCGCCGGTTCGCGAGCACCGGATTCCGCGCGGGTCACCCGGTCCCACAAGAACTCGTCGACGAACTGCGCGGTATGAGCTACCGCGCGGTCACGGCAGCGATGCAGGCGTCCACTACCTATCTGAAGCAGCACGCGCTCCCGGATCGGCTGACGGCCCTCGGTAAACCGCTGCAGGTCATCTTCGGCGACCAGGACCGCAGGTGGCGATCCTCGTCCGCGGCCGACTACCGCGTCGTCCCGGACGCGAGAGTCGAGTTGCTGCCCGGTGCCGGACACACACCCATTCTGGAGGAACCGGTGCGGACCGCCGCGCTTCTCCTGTCCTTCGCCGAGGCCCACACCGCTCACGCGCCCAGGACCGCTTGACGAGGTCCGGAGGCGGGCCGTGGTCAAGGGCCCGGACGACGGCCGGTGCGCGGCCTCGAACGGTCGCGCACCGGCGTCTCTGGGGACCGGGCGGCGACGGGTCCGCGAGGACGGCCCCCGGGCTCAGGAGGGGGTGGTGGTCAGGATGCGGTTGAGCGCGCTGCCGGGCCGGCTCGTCAGTTCGTGCCAACTCCCCTCTTCCGTGATGCGGCCGTCCTCGAGGACGGCGATGCGGTCGGCTCGGCGGATGGTGGCCGGGCGGTGGGCGATGACGATCGTCGTGCGGCCCTCTTCTCGCAGCGCGACGGCGAGTTCGGCGTCGCCGGTGTTGTCCAGGTGGGCGGTGGACTCGTCGAGGACGAGGACTCTCGGACGGACCAGCAGTGCGCGGGCCAGGGCGATGCGGGCCCGCTGACCGCCCGACAGCGTGGCGCCCCGCTCGCCGACGAGGGTGTCCAGCGGGGCGATCTGGTCGACGCCGCACAGCCGTGCCGCCTCGGCCAGCGCCTTGTCGTCGGCCTCGGGTGCGGCGAGCCGCAGGTTCTCGGCGAGGGTGCCGTGGAACAGGGGCGTGTCCTGGCCGACCAGCGCCACCGCGCGTCGCAGTTCCGCGTCGCTCACCTCCCGCACGTCCACGGGGTCGCCGTCGGCGGGCAGCAACTGGACCACTCCGGCGG
Organism: Streptomyces sp. AC627_RSS907; assembly: GCF_019049165.1. NCBI lineage: Bacteria > Bacillati > Actinomycetota > Actinomycetes > Kitasatosporales > Streptomycetaceae > Streptomyces > Streptomyces sp. AC627_RSS907. The sequence goes on along the minus strand of NZ_JAGMUE010000168.1, from coordinate 20,046 downwards.
ACGGGTCCCAGAAGCGGGCCAGCAGGTGGGCGCAGGTGGACTTGCCGGCACCGGAGGCGCCGACGAGGGCGAGTGTCCGGCCGGGGTGGACCGTGAGGTCGACGCCGTCCAGCACGGGCCCGCCGCCGTAGTCGAACCTCACCTGGTGAAGTCGTACGCCCAGCGGCCCGGAGGGCAGGCGGCGTGGGGTGGTGGGCGGCGGTGCGAGGGCGGGGGCCTTGACGGCCGCGTCGACGCGGGCGGCGGCGGGGCGCAGCGCCACGGCCTGGCTGAGGGCGCGGGCCGATTCCGCGACCGGGCCCAGGACGGACAGGGCCAGAGCCATCGCGGCCGGGGCCCAGGCGCCGTGCAGCCGTCCGGAGGTCACGGACTGGGCGGCCGCGGTGACCACGCCGAGGACGGCGACCACGATGAGGAGGTCGCGGACGGCCGCGGCGACGGCCTCCCAGGTGGCCTCGGCGCGCTGGGCGTCGCCCACCTGGCGCCCCCGCTCCGCCAGCTCGCGGCGGCGTTCGGCCAGAGCGCCGAAGGCGAGTAGTTCGCGCAGTCCGTCGACGGTCTCCACCGTGTCGGCCGACAGCCGGGCCATGGCCGTCCGGGTGCGGCCACCGCGTGCCGCGCGTGCGCGTGCGTCCGCGAAGGGCGCAGCGGCGAGCAGGCCCGCGACCGGCAGCACGGCCGCCAGCAGCCACGGCTCGACCGCGGCAAGGACCATGGATCCGCCGGTGAAGACCGTCCCCGCCGCGAGCAGTTGGGCGGTGGTGTGGGCGTAGAAGAACTCCAGGGCCTCCACGTCGGCCATGGCGGTGGCGGCGAGGTCGCCGCTGCGGCGGCCCGCGACCCGGGCGGGCGCGCTGCGGGCGAGTCCGTCGAAGACGCGTACCCGCAGGAGGGCCAGCACCCGATAGGCCAGGTCGTGCGACAGGTCCATCTCCCGCCAGGTCGTCAGGGCGCGTACGAGGACCAGGGCGACGAGCGTGGTGACGGTGGCGGCCGTGGGCGCGCGCCCCTCGATGACGGCGGTGCCCACGGTGTGGGCGGCCAGGGCCAGCAACGCGACGAGGGACCCCTGTTCGAGGAGCGCGGCGGCGCAGGTGCGGGCCGTCATGGCGCGATGCGCGGCGAGGGCGGGGAGGAGGGCGCGCAGCGCGCCTCGCGCGGGTACGTCCGCGTCGGTGGTGGCGGTGCGGGTGGTGGCGGTGCTGGTGGTGGCGGTGCTCATGCGGCGTGTTCTCCTCGGTGAGCGCGGCCGGCCTCGACGAGCCGTGTGTAGACGCCGCCGGCCCCGGCCAGGCCGGCGTGGTCTCCGACGGCGTCCACCCGGCCGGCGTCGAGGACGACGATGCGGTCGGCGTGCCGGACGGCGGCCAGCCGGTGGGCCACCACCAGGACGGTCCGGCCGCTCGCGGCGTTCATCAGCTCCCGGACGATGTCCGCCTCCCGGCGTTCGTCGACCGAGCTGGTGGCCTCGTCCAGGACGAGGACCGGGGCATCGGCCAGCAGGGCCCGGGCGAGCGCGAGCCGCTGACGCTGCCCGCCGGAGAGGGTGGCGCCGCGTTCGCCGAGGACGGTGTCGTAGCCGTCCGGCAGGGAGGTGATCTCGTCATGGACACCGGCCGCGCACGTCGCCCGGGTCAGCTCTTCGTCAGTGGCGTCCGGCCGGGCCAGGCGCAGGTTGTCGGCGATGGTGGCGTGGAAGAGGTAGGTCTCCTGCGAGACGATGGCGATGCCCCGCCGCAGCGAGTCGAGCGCGTACTCGGTCGTGGGGCGCCCGTCGAGGGTGATCCGGCCGTCCTGCGGGTCGTGGTGGCGCAGGAGCAGGGCCAGCAGGGTGGACTTGCCGGCGCCGGAGGGGCCGACGATCGCGGTCGTCCGTCCCGGCTGCGCGGTGAAGGAGACACCGTTCACAGCGGGGGCCGAGGCGTCGTCGTAGGTGAAGCGGACGTCGTGGAAGCGCAGTTCGGGAGGGGTCTGCCGGCGCGCGGGGGCTGTTCCGGTGTCGGAGACGGCGGGTCGGGCGGTGCGCAGGGCCGCGAGACCGTCGGCGGCCGACGCCCCCAGGTATCCGGCGTGCCATTCGCGGGCCAGGTCGCGGACCGGCCGGAAGCACTCGGAGGCCAGCAGCAGCACCAGATAGGTGCTGGTCGCCGTGGTGGAGCCGGTGACGGCCGACCAGCACGCCAGGAGCGCTGCGGCGGCGGTGCCGCCCTGGACGGCGAGGTCGGTGATGCCGGTGTCGACCAGGGACACCCGGAGTTTGGCGACGGTCGCCCGGTGCAGCGCCGCGGACCGCGCCTCCAGACGTGCGCGGGTGCGCCCGACCGCGCCCGCGGCGCGCAGGGCGGGCATGTTCTGGAGGGCCTCCAGGTAGTCGGCGCCCAGTCCTTCGTAGGTGTCCCAGTGCTCCTTGCCGCGGGCGGCGAGCAGCCGGTCCCAGGCGCGCGGCCCCGCCAGGGCGAGGAGCAGGGCGGGGACGAGGCCGAGGAGCGCCCGCGGTTCGACCACGGCCAGGGCTGCCAGGACGAGGGGCGGCACGGTGAGGGTGAGCAGGAGCTGGGGCAGGTAGCGGGAGACGTAGGCGTCGACGCCCTCCACGCCGTCGACGAGCGTGGTGCGGACGGCTCCGGCCCGCGCGGTGGTCAGGTGAGCGGCTCCCAATCGGCCCAGGTGGGCTAGGAGTTCGTCCCGCAGGGCCACCCTGACCCGGGCCCCCGCCCGGGTGGCGGTGCTCCGCTGCGACACGGCGATCCCGGCGCGCCCGGCGACGACGGCGAGCACCGCGGCCAGCAGCCACGGAAGCCGGCCGGTGTCGCCGCGGGCCAGGTCGGCGAGCGCCAGGGCCAGCAGTGCGGCCTGCACCAGGTGCGTGAGGGTGACGGCCCCCTGCAGGAGGGTGGCCGCGAGCAGGGGGCGCCGTGCGCGCCCTGCGGCGCGACGCAGCTCGGGGTGGACGATCACGTGGGGTTCTCCTCGTCGGCGTGACGGGTGCCGAGGGCCAGGGCGTGCACGACCCAGTCCCGGTCCGGCGCGGCTCCGAGGGCGGCGCCGAGATCCGCCTGTTGCCAGGAGCCGACGGGCCGGGCCGCCAGCCCGTGGCGGCGGGCGGTGACGTGGGCCAGGTGGACGGCGAAACCGGCCCGCAGGTGGGCGCGGCGAATGTGCGCGGTGTCGGCGTCCGCGGGGCAGCCGTAGGCGAGCAGGACCGCTCCCGCGTCCGCGATCCATGCCTGGCCCGCCGCCCAGGCCGCGAGCGTCGGGCGGGCCTCGCCCGCCGCGTACCGCCGCAGGGTCGTGCCGTCGGGTGCCAGTTGTACGAGGCCGGGCCGTGGCGGGCCGACCGCGGCGCACCAGCGCAGCAGGTGGCCGGCGTCGGCCCCTTCGGCGGTGGCCAGGACCGCCCGCAGTGCCTCGCGGGAGGGGGCGCCCGGCAACGGCGGTGTGGTACTGCGGCGCGCCAGTAGTTCGGCCGGGGTGGGCGGGCCCCCGGACGGTTCCGGGATGCCGGGGCCGTCGGCCGGGGGCGTCGGGCTCTGCACCTCGGGCGGCGGGACGCGCACGACGGCCAGGGGGTTCTCGGTACGTCCGTCCAGTCGCGCCTCGGGTGTGCCCGCGCCCAGGGCGCGGGCCGCCAGGAACAGCGCCGCGGCGGCGTGCCCGGTGTCCAGCAGCAGAAGGGGCCATGCTCGATGGCCGTAGTGGGACATCGAGCGCCGTGCGGTGACGGAGAGTTCGGCCGTCATGCCGGGCGGCGTGTCGTCGGAAGGCAGGCCGACGTGGTGGACGCGGTGGCGCAGCGGGTCGTAACCGTAGCGGCCGGGCGGCAGGGAGCAGCCGGCGCCCACGACCAGTTCGGCGTCCACCGGGTGCAGCGCCCCGGCGGAGGGTGCGGGCCTGAGACGTCCGGAGGCGTCCGAGGCCGCCAGGGACAGGCGCAGCAGGGCCGCCAGGTCGAGCTCCGCCGGGCCGGCCCGCGGGATCGGCAGCGGCCGCTCCGGCCAGGCCCGGACAGGTGTTCCGGCGGGCGTGTCGGGGCCGGGGCGCTCCGGGGAGCGGGCGCGGGCGAGGGCGGCGACGAGGTCTGACGGGCGGTCCTCGCGGGAACGTTCCACGGCGGTCCTCACATGTGCGGCGGAGGCGCCAGCGTGAAGTCCGTCGGCGCACTCGGCGGGGTGGTGCGCCATCCGCGGGCGACGGCGGCGTCCGCGAGGCGCGGGCAGCCGAAGTAGCCGAAGGCGGCGGGGGCGTTGGGCAGGAGTCCGGAGACGAGGACCCGGGCGACGCGCAGGGCCGTCTCGGCCACGTCCTCGGTGGTGAGGTCGAAGGTCATCACGCGGTGGCCGCCCGCGTGCAGCGCGTCCTCCAGCCGCTCCCGGCTGCCGGGCTCCACCTCGTCGACGGACACGGTCCCGAGCGCGGGCCCGGTGAAGCGGCGGGCCTCGGCCGCCATCCGTTCGTCCAGCCACACCTGCACGTGCGCGCCCAGGTCGCGGACGTGCTCGAACTGCTCGCCGCACGCGTCGAGGTAGCGGCTGTCGGCGCGGTGTTCCAGGTACAGCCCGCGGGCGAGCAGCCCGGCCTCGACGGCCTGGAACACCCAGCCGTCGGGGTCGGTCAGGCCCTGGGTGAAGACCCAGGTGTGGACGGCTTCGAGGACGGCCTTGCGGGCGGCCTCGGCCGGGTCGTACTTGCAGGCGAACCCGGCGGCGTACAGGCCGAGGCGCGGGTCGTGCACGAGCGCGGCCATGCAGGGGGCGAACTCCGAGTGCATCTCGACGAGGTGGACGTCGAGCGCGGAGCCCGCCAGGTCGTCGGCGAGGCCGGGCACGCTCGCCGGGTCGATGCCCCGGGCCGGGCCGTCCAGATGCCACCACAGTTCCAGCGCGTCGCGTTCGACGATCTCCAGCAGACCGCGTTCGACGGCGTCGTCGAGGCCCTGGCCGGTGGCGATGCCCGCGTAGTTGAGGTGGTGGGTGCGGGGCAGCTCGCGCAGGGCGCCCTGGCGCCAGTTGAGGTGGGTGAGCGGGACGGGCGCCCAGACCTCCGCCGTCCGCCCGCCGGACAGCCGTTCGGTTCCGCGAGTCCACAGGGCCGGGGTGTCGGGAGTGAGGGGGCGGTAGGGAAACCCGTCCCGGGCGTACTGCCAGTCGGCGTACGCGGGCAGGTCGCCGGGGCCGTAGAGCCGCAGGCCCTTCCCGGCCAGTTCGGCGGCGGTGGCGCGCACGGGGGCGTCGGGGTGGCCGTGCGGCGGCACGCGGTTGCCGCAGTACCGCTCTATCCCCTCGGCTATCGCGGCGACGCGGGCTTGGGCCGGGTCGCCGAAGGTAGTGCCGAGGGAGACCCGGTCGGCGGGCCACAGCCCGAGTCTGCGGGCGTCGGATATCTCGGCGGTGAGCGCGGTGTAGCGGGGTGGGGCGCCCGCGGGGTGTTCGACGGGCTTGACCTTGCGGACGATGCCGCAGACGGGGTCGACGAGTGCTTCCAGCGGCAGCGCCGTCATCGCAGGATCTCCTCGGCGGGGTCGACGGGGGTGGGGCGGGACGGGAGGACGGGCAGGATCAGCGCCACGCTGTGCGCGTCGACCTCCCGTCGGGAGGCGAGCAGCCGGCCGGCCGTCACCGGGTCCTGGCCGGTGTGGGGGTTGCGGGCGTGGGCCGGGAAGTGGTGTCCGGCGATCTCCAGGCGCAGTCGCGCGCCGGCCGGCAGCCGGCGTGCGAGCCGGCCGAGGGCGATGGTGAACGAGGTTTCCCGGCCCGCCGGTCCGGCACGCCGGACGACGCCGACGGCGAGCCGCTCGGCGGTCCCTTCCGGTGGGAGCGCGACGAGCCGGGCGGCCCAGTCCGCGGACGGGCTGTGCGCGGTGGCCGGCAGGTGCACGCTCCCGGGGCCGACCACGTCGAGCGGGCGCGGCAGTGGCGGCGTGACCAGCAGACAGCGGTCGGGCGGGCCGTCGGTGGGGACGGTCAGGTCGTCCGAGCGCACGGGCCGGGCGGGGTCGGCGGTGAAGGCGGAGCCGTGTACCAGCCGCGTGCGTGCTGTGCGTGGTTCGCCCTCGGTGCCGGCCGGCAGCCACAGGTCGGCCCCGCCCAGCCCTTGGGCGCCATGGTGGCCGGGGGCGAGTTCACCGGTCAGGGCGCGTCGGGCCCAGCGCACGTACAGATCACCGAGGTTCAGCCGGTGGGCGGGGCCCGCGTCGGGGCCCGGGGCGGTGACGAGGGAGTGGCCCCAGGGTCCCAGCAGCAGCCGGGCCGAGGGTCCGCCCCAGGCGCGCCACAGTGCGACCGTGTCCTCGGTGAAGTGGTCGTGGTGGCCGCCCACCGCGAGCAGGGGTACTCCGGCGTGTGCCGCCCGCGCCACGAGGCGGCCGCGGTCGCGGTGCCGCCACAGGTCCGCCCAGGAGGGCAGGCCGCGGCCCAGCCGTTCGGGGAGGCTGACGAGCGGCACGCTGGTGAGCAGTCCGGGGTCGGCGGCGAGGGCCTTCTCCAGCGCGCTCTCCTCGGAGTCCCGCCGGTCGCCGTGTGCGGCCCACCATCCGGCGCGGGACAGCAGCCGCTCCACTCCGGAGGTCTCGCGCGCCGTCTCCGCCGGGCCGAGGGCGGGTACAGCCGCGATGACGGCGTCGGGCCGGGCGTCCTCGGGCACGTCGAGGGCGAGGGCGAGGGCGCAGTGGGCCGCGTAGGAGGCGCCGACGGCCAGCAGCCGGCCGTCGCTCCACGGCTGCCGCCGGATCCAGCGGGCGGTCGCCGCTCCGTCGGCGGCCTCGTTCGCGTACGGGCGCCACGGCCCGGGTGACGCGAAGCGGCCGCGCACGTCCTGGACGACGGCGGCGAACCCGCGGTGGGCCCAGCCGCGCGCCTCGGCCTCGTGCCGGGTCCGGTCGTAGGGGGTGCGCACCAGGACGGCGGGGAAGGGGCCGTCACCGGCCGGGAGCCGGACGTCGGTGGCGAGTTCCCCCACAGCCGCGCTGAACGCCGTCATCCGTCCTTCCTCGGCATCGGTGCGACGTCGGGCACCGGGAGGACGGGGTGCTCGGTGACGGTCAGCGTGCGCAGGTCCACCCGGCGGAGACGGCGTCGCGCCGGGAGGCCCGCCGGTTCAGGGGCTTCGGTGGCCCACCGGTGGAGATCGTCCGCGAGCAGCGCCGTGAGCAGCGTGGTGGCGGGGACGGCGAGCCGGACCGGTGCACCGGAGGTACGGGGTCCGCTCCAGTACGCGGCCAGTTCGCGGTGAGCGGGTGTGGCGGCGAGCCGGCGGGACCGGACGTGCGCCGAGGTGACGTCTCCGGGAGCGGCGGCCACCGGCTCGACGTACGCCTGCCAGCCCTCGCGGTGGCAGCGCAGCCACGCGACGCCGTGCTCGGGCAGCCGGTCGGCGGCGTCCCACAACCCGTCCGGCACGGGTCCGTCCAGGCACCACACGACTGCACAGGGGTTTCCGTCGAGCAGGTGCTCGACGTCCGCCGGCGGTCTGCCGGAGGCGGTCACGGCCGGGGCCGTGCGGGGCCGCGCGCCCAGGGCGGCCAGTTGTGCGGCGAGCGGTTCGGTCAGCACCGGGTCGCCGAGGATCCGGATGTCCCGGCGGGTGGCGGGCCAGTGCGGGTGCCGCGGCCCTTCCGCCAGGTAGCCGGCCTCCTCGAAGGCCCGCACCACGCGCTCCAGGCCCTCGTCCATCGGGCCTGTGGTCCCCCCGGCGAGCAGGGGGAGCAGGGCGTTTTCCTCGACGTCTCCTGTGCTGACGCTGAGGAATTCTCCTTCCGGGGTACGGACGGCGAGCCCTCGCCCGGGTACGGCGACGACCTCCACGCCGGGGACTAGTCGGCTGCGGGACACGGCGTTGCTCCTGTCGACGGGACCTGGGACGGGCGTGGGCCCGCCCGGAAGGCATCGGGCGGGCCCACGGTCGAGGGCGGTGAGGCCCTTGCCTACTCCTCGGTGTCCTCGAAGGGGTTCTCGACGAGGGCGTTGGAGTGGGAGGCCGAGTCGTGGGCCAGCTGGCCCGGGTCGGCGATCGGCGTGAAGATCTGTTCGTTGTCCATGAACTCTCCTTCATCAGCGGGGAGATACGACGTTCGAGTGAGCGCCGCGACCACAATCTAATGAATCTGATTTTCATATTCTAGAGCTGGGAGAGGGTGATCTGGGTAACACACCGGCCAGCCGCCCTCGGGATCCTGACCGACCCGGCCGGCCACCTTCAGCACGTCGGCCAGCAACCGCGGTGTCACCACCTCCCGCGGTGTCCCGTCGGCCACCACCCGACCGTCACGCAGGGCGACGATGCGCTCGGCGAACCGGGCGGCATGGGCCAGGTCGTGCAGCACCATCACCACCGTGAGCCCGCGCTCCTCGCGCAGGCGCACCACGGTCCGCAGCACGTCGAGCTGGTGGTGCAGGTCCAGATAGGTGGTCGGCTCGTCGAGCAGCAGGACGCGGGTGTCCTGAGCGAGCGCCATCGCGAGCCGGACCCGTTGCCGCTCGCCGCCGGACAGCGCGTCGACGTCACGGTCGGCCCAGTCCTCCACCCCGACGTCGCTCAGCGCCCGGTGCACGACGGGGTCGTCGCCCTCACGCAGCATGCCCAGCGGGCCGCGTGCCGCGTACCGCCCCTGGCGGACGAGGTGGCGCACCGTCATGCCCGGCACCGCCGGAGCCGACTGGTGCAGCAGGGCCACCCTCCGCGCCGTGGCGCGTCTGGACAGCCGGGCGAGGTCGTCCCCACCGAGCAGCACGCGCCCCTGGCCGGGTTGCAGCAGCCCGGCCGCCAGCCGCAGCAGGGTCGACTTGCCGCAGCCGTTCAGGCCGATCAGGGCGGTCAGTTCGCCCGGCCGGACGGTCAGGTCGACGCCCCGCAGCACGGGTCGTCCGGGGTAGCCGAAGTGGACCCCATCGACGTGGATCCCCACGGACTCGGTCATGCTCTGTCCTCGATTCACTTCAGAACGTACGGCTCGGCGTACGGCGCACGACGACCAGCAGCAACGCGGCACCGAGACAGGCGGTGAGCGCCCCGACCGGCAGCGTGAGCCGTCCCGAGTCGAGCACCGCCGCCAGCAGCCGCGAGGACAGCTGCGCGGCCGCGTCCGCCCCGCACACCACGACCGCGCCCGTCAGGGCGGCGCCGGGCAGGCTCCGGCGCAGGTCCGCGCCGAAGACGGCCACGGCCAGGTGCGGGACGAGCAATCCGACGAAACCCAGCGCTCCGACGGCGGCCACCGCGCCCGCGGTCAGGGCCACCGCGCACAGCAGGGCCAGGGTCCGGGCCCGGCGCGCGGAGAGGCCCGCGGCGAGGGCGATGTCGTCCCCACAGCGCAGCAGGGTCAACGGCCCGGCCAGCAGCCATGCCGCGACTCCCCAGACGAGCGCCCATGGCCACAGCAGGTGCCAGTGCTCCCACACCCGGCCCTCCGTGGTGCCCACCAGCCACTGCACCACGCTGCCGAGTTCCCCCGGCTCCACCAGCAGCACCATGGCGGTGAGCCCGCCGAGCACCGCCGACACCAGCACCCCGTGCACGGCGGTCTGCGCCGGATCTCCGCGCCCGCGTCCGGCGAGCAGCCACAGCAGCGCCGCTCCGGCACATCCGCCCGCGCACGCGGCGAGGACCACGGCCAGGGGAGAGTCCCACCCGGCGAGTCCCAGGGCGGTCGCGGTGACGGCTCCGAGCACCGCCCCCGGGGTCACGCCCGTCACCTCCGGCCCGGCCAGGGGATTACGCAGGGCGGACTGCAGGACCAGCCCCGCCACGGCCAGACACGCGCCCGCGGCGAGAGCCACCAGCAGCCTCGGCAGGCGCAGTTGGAACAGAATGTGGCGTTCCGTGGCGTCACCGCCACCGTTGAGGACGTCCCAGACCGCACCCGGGGGCATGCCGCGCCCGGCCACCACTTCCACTCCGGCGCACACCACGACGGCGGCCGCGAGCACCGCGAACCGACGGGTCACCGTGCGTCCTCCGATCCGGTCGTCCTGAGCGCGCGCGAGGGGGTAGCACCGGGCTCGCCGCTCCCGGGGCCGCCCCCGGGAGCGGGGTGCGACGCCCCCGCGCGAGGAACCTCGTCCGCCGCACCGGAAGCCGTCTTCCGCGGTCCGGGCAGCGGCGCGCACGCCGCTGCCGAAGCGGCCTGTCCGGGCGGCGGCGCGCACGCCGCGGCCGAAGCGGCCGATGCCCGCCGGACCGCCCGGCGGCGGCCGCCCGACCGCATCAGCGCGACGCCGGCCGGCACCCCGAGCAGAGCGGTCCAGGCGCCGACAGGCGTCTCCACGGGTGCCAGGGCCAGCCTGGCCGGGACATCGGCGACCGTCACCACGACGGCGCCCCATGCCGCGGACCACGGGAGCCAGCGCACCGCCCCGGCCGCGGGACCGAACCAGCGGCTGAGGTGGGGGGCGAGGAATCCCACCCACGCGACGGGCCCGCACACCGCCGTCACCGGGGAGATCAGCGCCACGGCGATGGCCAGCGCGGCCAGCCGGGCGCGGTGAGCCCGTACACCCAGCGCCTCCGCGTCCTCGTCGCCCAGCCGCAGTACCGACAGCACCGGCGCGCACAGCACGAGGGCGGGCCCCGCGACGAGCAGCCATGGCCACAGGCCCGTCACGTCGTCCCACGTCCGGGCGGAGAGGGAGCCGAGCAGGTAGCGGTAGATCAGCTGGAGGTCGAGCTGGTCGGCCATGACCATCAGGACGAGCAACGCGGCCTGCAGCGCGGCCGCCACCGCGGCGCCGGTCAGCAGCACGGCGGACGGACCGCGGCCGATCCCGGCGACGAGCAGCGTGAGGCCGCCGCCGAGCGCGGCCCCGCCGATGGCCGGCAGAGGCTGGACGGCGGCGGGCAGCGAGAGGGTCAGCACCAGCGGCGCGGCCACCCCGAGCGCGGCCCCGGACGACACGCCCAGCATCTCCGGCACCGCCAGGGGATTGCGCAGCGCCTCCTGGAGCACCAGTCCGGCCGCGCCCAGACAGGCTCCGGCGACGAGTGCCAGCAGCAGGCGCGGCACCCGGAGTTCGGTGACGACGATCCCGGCGAGCGTGGTGTCCCCCTCCCGCATCACGGCGACCAGCCGGTGCGGTGCGACGTAGGGGGTGCCGAGACTGAGCGCGCAGACCGAGGAGACGGCCAGCAGGACGACCACCAGGAGCGGTTGCCACCCCCGCACGCCACGCGACGGCCGCGGTCCGCCCGCCGGGGCGGGCGCCGAGAGGGAGGTCCTCACCGCAGTGCGGCCGTGGCCTCGTCGAGGACGATGCCCAGTGACCGGGTGCCGCGCCCCTTGGCCCACACCTCGGAGTTCACCTCGTGGACGTCGCCGTTCCTCACCGCCGGGATCTTGCCCCAGAGCGGGTTCGCGGCCAGCTTCTCCGAGAGCTTGCCGTCCGCGTCGCCGAAGCTCATCGTCTCGACGAACAGCACGTCGACGCCCTGGGCGAGGATCTCCTCCAGGCTGTAACTGCCCTGCACACCGCGGGACTTCCACGGGTAGTCAGTGATGTTGGGAAAGAGGCTGGCGGTCACGTCGCCTTCCGGCGTCGCGACGCCGAAGTTCTCGTCACTGCCGTAGATGATCAGAGCGGTCTTCTCGCTCGGGGCCTTCTCGGCTGCGGCAAGCCTGGTCCGGAAGGCCCTCTCCGCCTTCTCCCCCTCGGCGGTGCGGCCGGTGAGTGCGGCGACGTCGCGCAGATAGCCCACGCTGTCCTGCCACGTCTCGGGCTGCATGGCCCAGAACGTGGTGGCGCCCTTGAGGGCCGGGGCGAGCTTGCCGTGGGTGTCCCCGAGGCCGATCACGAGATCGGGTTTGTGGGAGAGGATCGCCTCGACCTCCGGGGCGATGAATCCGCCGGGGACGACGTCCACCTCCTTGCCCTTCTCCTCCCCCAGGAAGCCGGGGTGGGCGAGCAACGCGCTGTTGGTGGCCATCGGCACGATGCCCAGTTCCGTCAGGATGTCGTCGCACAGGGCGAACAGGCAGACGATCCGCTCGGGTTCCTTCTTCAGGGAGAGCTTGACGCCGTTGGTGTCGGTCAGCTCGGTCGCCGCCTTGATCGGTTCGACGGTGACCTCCGTCTTCGCCGCGGGCCTGTCCTTGTCGCTCGCGGGCTCCTCGGAGGACGAGCCGCAGCCGACCAGGACGGAACCCACCGCCGCTGCGGCGATCCAACTGCGAACAGATCTCGACGATGAGCGCAGCATCGATGCCCTCGCTTCTTCTCAGGTACCGGGAACGCACTGAAGATACATGATAATCGTTTTCAGCAGATCGGTTTCTGGAGGACTCATGACCGCTGCCACACCCGTCCTGCTCGTCTCCGACCACGTGGCCGGAGCCGTACACCTGCTGACCGTCCCGGACGGCGCCGAAGCAGGACGTCTCACCGACCGTCATCTCTCCGAGCACGCCGGGTTCCTGGCGCTTCCGGGAGGGCGGGTCGCCTGCGTCGACGACCGTCGCGGGGAACTGCTGGTGCTCGATCCCTTCGCCGGGAAACTCGTGGAGCGCACGGTCCCGGTCGCCGTGCCCGCCGAGCACCTCGCCTGCGACCCGTCCGGCCGCCGACTGGCCGTCACCACCGGCCTCGGCAAGAACGGCGCACCATGGTCGGACCTGCTCACGGTCCTCGACCTGGCCACCGGAGAGTCCGCACGGGTCCGCACGCGCGTCGGCGAGCCGGGCGTAACCGTGCTGGGCGAGAACGAACCGCTGGTCGTACTGCGGCACCGGGAACCCGGCGCGCTGGCCGTCCACCGGTTCGCGGACCTCCTCGCGGCTCCGCCCGGCTGCCCCCCGGTCACCCCGCACGCGGTCCTGTCGCTGCCGGACGACGGACACGGGGACGCACAGGCACCCGGCTCGGAGCACGTGTTCGCGGCCACGAGCGAGGGAGTGCACCGGGCCCGGAGGAAGGGCGACGCGCTCACCCCCGAGGCGGTCATTGCGTGGGGGGCACCCGCCCGAGGCTGGTACCTCCGGCTCGACACCCGGCGGCAGGCGCTGTGGACGACGCTGCGCGGCGGTGACCCGGACCCGCTGCGCTGGCCGGAGTGGACCAACCAGGCGTGGCGGCATGATCTGGGGACGGGCCGCACGCGGCGCACGGACCTCGGTCCCGGACTCGTCTTCCGGCTGGCCCTCGCACGGCGCCACACCGCCTTCACCCGCGTCCACCCCGACGGCGACGAACTGCTCCTTCTCGGCGCCGACGACGTCGTCCGCCGCTGTCCCCTGCCTGCCATGGACGGTGCTCCGCGTCGCGGCGGCACCCCTTGGGAGGGCGTCCAACGCCGAGCGGTGGCCGCCTCACCGGGCTCCGACTGGGTCGCCGTCACCCGGGGCGGCCACGGCGAGGTGCACATCGTCGACGCGGAGACCGGCCACGAGGCGGCCCGTCGGCGGCTGAGCACACCGCTGCATCACGGCGGCCACATGACACTGCGCGTCCGGGACGACGGCGCCGACGGTGATCCTGTGGGACGGTGACGGCCTGCGCGGGCCGGCCCGCTCCAGGCGTCCGGAACGGCCTCCGCCCACCGGAGCGATGTCCGGTACCGCGCCCCACGGGCGTCCGTACGCCGCTTCTCCCCTCGTGACCGACTGCCGAGTCCGGTCCCGCGGCGGGGTGGCGGTGCGCCCTCGCCGCCGCGGTGTGACGGCCGCGGCGGCGAGAGCACGTGGCGGAGTCAGCGTCCGGCGAGGACGCCCCGGGCGTCGGCCTCGGTGAACTCGCCGCCTTGGTGGACCGGGATGCCGTCCTCGCAGCCGACGGCGACGGCCTCGTTCCCGGTGGTCTCCTCGCCGTGGACGCCGGGGCAGTCCCGGAAGCCGGGACGAGCCGGGCGAACACCGGGGCCCCGGCGCGCACCCTGACGCCTGGTGGGTGCCGCTCAGGCAGAAGGCGAAGTCCGCTGTGCCGGACAGATCTCAGTCACTCGCGCCGAGAGTCCGCGCAAGTGCGTCGAGGGTCACGTCGACGACGGCGCGCAGCTGCTCCGTGCTCGTTCCGGCTCTGCTCATGACGGCGAGGGACTGGTTCACGGCCGCGAGGTGGGTCGCGAAGGACTCGGCCGCCTCGTCGTGCAGCCGGCCGGCCTTCAGCGCGGCGCGTAGCCGGGTGTGCTGGAAGCCGATCGCCTCCCGTGCGCGCGCCGTGACGCCCGCGCTCAGCACTGGGGTCGCCATGACAGTCTGGGCCACCAGGCACCCGTCGGGCAGACCGGGGTCCGCGATGCGTTCCAGGGTGACGTCGAAGAACGCCCGCGCGGCTGCCAGGGGCCGGTCGGCGGCACAGGACAACGCGGCGTCGTACTTGTCTCCGTAGCGCGTGGCGTAGCGCTCCAGACAGCGCATGAAGAGCGTGTCCTTGTCGCCGAGGGAGGCGTAGATGGAGCTGCGGTTGAGTCCGGTCGCCCGGGACAGGTCGTCCACCGACGTGTCCGCGTAGCCGGCCCGCCAGAACTGGATCATCGCGGCATCGAGCGCCGTGGCGATGTCGAACTGCTTCTTGCCCGCCATGCCGGCACCTCCCTCCTGCTCCGCCCTCTTGGTGGAGACCATCCTCTCATCTTGAACCAATCAGTTCAAGATGGGTTAGGGTGAAGGCATGATCACGGCGGCTCACCCGCAGACCTCACAGCGCGGCGACACGCGCACCGCGTGCTCGCGGCCGGCGCCGTCGCGTTCGTCCACACCGTTGCCATGGCGGGCGGACACCGACGATGCCGCTGCAGGCGCTGTGGGCCTCGCGATCCGGCTTCGGAGCGCTCACCACCGTCGTGACCGACGCCATGGGCCGCCGTCCCGTTCTCGTGTCTGCCGCGCGCCCTCGCGGCGCCGGGCACCCTGGGGTTCGCGCCGGCGGACAGCCTCAGGGTCCTGCTGATCTCGCGCGTGCCGAGAGCGGCGTGGCGGCCGGGCTCAGCACCGCGACGGCGACGTCGCCGGTCGCGGAACTCGTGCACGGGTGCAGGACGGCAGCCGTGCCGGGCACCGCGGCCGGCATCGCACCTCACACCAGTGGAGGAGAATCATGAACGACCCCGCAAGCACCCCCCGCGACTCCGGCAACCCGGTCCGCGACCTGCCGCTGCCCGACCTGGCCGGCTTCACCCACCGTTGGGTCGACGCGGGCGGCGTCCGGCTGCACGCGGTCGAAGGCGGTCAGCCGGACGGTCCAGCCGTCGTGCTGCTCGCCGGGTTCCCGCAGACCTGGTGGGCATGGCGCAAGGTGATGCCGAACCTGGCCGACCGATTCCAGGTCATCGCGATCGACCTGCCGGGCCAGGGCCACTCCGAACGCCCGGACACCGGCTACGACACCCACACGGTCGCCGCGCACGTCCACGCCGCGGTCAAGGCGCTGGGGGTCTCGGCCTACTGGCTGGTCGCCCACGACATCGGCGCGTGGGTCGCCTTCTCCCTCGCCTTGAAGTACCAGAGCCGGCTGCGTGGCCTGGCACTGCTCGACGCCGGCATCCCGGGCATCACACTCCCCGCCGCCGTCCCGACCGACCCCGAGCAGGCGTGGAAGACCTGGCACTTCGCCTTCCACCTCGTGCCCGACCTGCCCGAGACACTGCTCGCCGGCCGCGAACGGGAGTACGTCGGCTGGTTCCTGAAGGCCAAGACCCTCTCCCCCGACACCTTCGACGACGCCGAGATCGAGCAGTACGCCGCGTCCGTGGCCGCCGACGGCGGTCTCCGCGCATCCCTGGCCTACTACCGGGACGCCGCCGAGTCGGCGCGGAAGAACCACGAAGCGCTGGAACAACAGCGCCTGACGGTCCCGGTCCTCGGGATCTCCAGCAGTCACGGGTCCATCCCCGACATGGCAGCTTCCATCAGGCCGTGGGTGGACCACGCCACCGGGATCGTCGTGCCGGACGCGGGACACTTCATCCCCGACGAACAGCCCGATGCCGTCACCGCCGCGCTGACCGGCTTCATCGCGCCGCCGAGGTGGTGACGGCCCGTCGGCCGGGCACCTGACCCGGTCCTGACCGGCGGGCGTGGGCGATGTCCCCGGCCAGAGACCGCAGCCGTACGCCGGGGCCAACGGTACGGCCTCGCTCGGCGAGCAGGGCCGGCGCTTGTAACCCAGGTGGTCCTGGACGATAAGAACGGCGTCATCGCCACAGAGGAACCGGATGCGCGAGCCCCCAGGCCGCCTCTCCCTGTGACGGTCACGGCCCGGGCGGTTCCTGACGGTCAGTGAGCTTCCGTGTCCGGGAGTGTGTGACCTGCCGGCAGAGGTCAGCGGCGTATCCGGGGACGCTCCGCGTTCGTGACGGCCCGCAGTACCCATTCGGCCGGGCCGTACCGGTACCGCGCGAGCCAGCGTCGGCTCAGCTCCAGCTGTACCGCGAAGATGCCGACGGCGACGACCGGCACGACCGCCGGCGGCGTGTCTCCGGCCAGCCCGAGCCCTACGCCGGTGAAGATCAGCACGCCCAGCAGGGACTGCCCGAGATAGTTCGACAGCGCCATCCGGCCGGCCGGCGCTAGCGCCCGTGCCAGCCGACTGCCGCGCGGGGTGGCGAACACCCTGAGCAGGGTCGCCACGTAGGCGCTGACCAGCAGCGGCGCGGTCAGGATGCTCGCCGCCAGCCCCGCCAGGCCGGCAGTGCCGCCACCGATCGCGAACATCAGCGCGCCCGCGAGCCCGATCGGGTATCCGACCACCTCCAGTCGGCGCAGCTCGACCGTGTGCCTGCCGATCCCATCGGCGAGCACCTTCCGTCGGCCGGCGGCCAGCCCGACGAGGAACGCGGCAAACGCGAGCGGGCCCTGCACAGCAAGACTTCCGGCCATCGCCGGCAGCGAGCGCAGGTGCTCGCCGATCACCGAAGCCAGGCCGCCGTCAAGCGCATCGGTCGACGCGCGACCGCCGGCGAGCGCGGCGTTCTGGTCGGTAACCAGTTCGACGCCGGCCAGCGCAGCCACGGCCATCCCGACCGCCATGAAACCGACGATCGCCCCCGCGGCGATGACCGCGGTCCCCGGCCGGATCCGGCGCACGGCAAGCAGAACAACGCCGAGCAGCGCGTAGGTAGTCAGGATGTCACCCTGGAACAGCAGCACCGCATGCAGACCACCGAGCACGAAAAGCCCGCCGAGCCGGCGGACGAACCGCGCGGTGAAGTTCGCGCCGGCACTGGCCGCGGAGGCCAGCTGCAAGGTGAAGCTGTAGCCGAACAGGAACGAGAACAGCAGATAGAACTTCATCTCGAACAGCACCCGGACCCCGAACTCGACGGAGTGGTCCAGCCAGGAGCCGTGCGCCGGATCGGCGACGAGGTGGAACGGGTAGCCGGAGGCGAAGTACGCAAGGTTCACGACGAGGATGCCGAACAGCGCGAACCCGCGCAGCGCGTCGACATCAAGTATCCGAGCCGGGGTGCGCGGTCGCAGCGTTTCCGTCATGCAAGAACGCTAGGAACGGTGGAGGGCGTGGCACGAGCCGGTGCGCCCGAGAATCCGCGGTGGGGCCAGCCCCACCGGTCGGGGCGGGGCAAGCCCTACCGGCCGCCAGTCCCTGGCCGCCGAGCTGACCCGGCACGTGTCCGCCTCCGGCGCCTGACAGCAGCCCGGTCGATCCTGTTCAGTGGTGCCTGTCGACGACGGCACGGACGACGGCGGCGACCTCCTCGCGGTCGGTGGGCCGCAGGTCGACGGAGTTGTGGATGGAGAATCCCTCCACCAGCGCGTCCAGGGCCCGTGCGGTGAGCGGGTCGAAGTGCCTGGCCAGGGAGTCCCGGCTGGCCTGCATCCAGGAACGCATGACGGTGCGCACCTCGGGATTGCGGGTGGCGAAGGCGTAGAGCTCGTAGCTGAGCAGGAGGTTGCGGTCGGTCCCCCAGACCTTGCCGCAGATGATCTCGACGACCGCGTCCTCGGCCTCCTGACGGGTCCGCGCGGCCTCCAGAAGGGCCCCGTAGCGTGTGGAGACGGTCTCCGCGAGCCGGGTGAAAGCGCCGGTCAGCAGGTGTTGCATGTCGTCGAAGTAGTAGGTCAGTGACCCGAGCGGCACGCCTGCCGCCTCCGCGATCTTGCGGAAGGTCACCTTGATGGCGCCGTGCTCCGCGATGACGTCGAGCGCGGCGTCGAGGATGCGCTCGCGGCGCCGGGGGTCGTTGGGGCCACGAGTGCTGCCTGTCATCGCCGTTGTCCGCCTTGTCTTCTCGGTCGCCGACTCGATGTGTACAT
Organism: Streptomyces sp. AC627_RSS907; assembly: GCF_019049165.1. Lineage (NCBI taxonomy): Bacteria > Bacillati > Actinomycetota > Actinomycetes > Kitasatosporales > Streptomycetaceae > Streptomyces > Streptomyces sp. AC627_RSS907. The sequence goes on along the minus strand of NZ_JAGMUE010000168.1, from coordinate 1,856 downwards.
TTGTTCATACTCGGTGGGTGGCGCGGGATCGTCGCCTGCCTCTCCCTCATTGTCTCCAACACCGGCGGAGCCCTTCCTTGACAGACCGTGCTGTACACCGGCGCCGCCGGGCGCTGTACCTCTTCTTCTTCCTCAACGGCATCGCCATGTCCTCATGGATCACGCGCACCCCGGACGTCCGTGACCGTCTGGGCGTGTCCACGGGGCAGATGGGGCTGGTGCTGTTCGGTCTGTCCGTCGGCTCGATGGCCGGCATCCTCTGTTCCGGCCGTTTCGTGTCGCGGTTCGGGACCAGACCCGTGACGGCGCTCGGCACGCTGTTCGTCATCGCGAGCGTGGTCGTCGTGGGCGCGGGCAGCGCCCTCGGCTCCGCGCCCGTGGTCACCGCCGGGCTGTGCTTGTTCGGCGTGGGGGTCGGGTCGGGCGAGGTGGCGATCAATGTGGACGGTGCCGACGTGGAGCGGATCACCGGCACGGCGGTTCTGCCCACGCTGCACGGGTGCTTCAGCCTGGGCACCGTCATCGGCGGCCTGGCCGGCATGGCGGCCACCGCTGCGGCGTTCCCCGCCCACTGGCACCTCCTGGCGGTGGCCGCGGTGACGGCCGCGATCTTCGGGTACGCCATCGGTGCCGTCCCCGCCGGGACCGGGATCCGTGTCGCGGCGCCCGCTTCGGACTCCGCGCGGACCGCGGGCCCGCAGGTGTGGAAGGACCGACGGCTCCTGATGATCGGGGCCATCGTCCTGGCCATGGCTCTCGCCGAGGGCGCCGCCAACGACTGGCTGCCGCTGCTCATGGTCGACGGCCACGGTCTCGACGCCGCCGTCGGCTCGCTCGTCTTCGTGGGGTTCGCCGCCGCGATGACCCTGGGACGCTTCGGCGGCACGTTCTTCCTCAACCGCTACAGCCGGGCGGCCGTCGTGCGGGCCAGCGCGGTCTCCGGGGCGATCGGCCTGTGCCTGGTCATCTTCTCCGACAACGCCGTCGTGGCCGCGGCCGCCGTCCTGTTCTGGGGACTGGGCGCGTCCCTGGGCTTTCCGGTGGCCCTGTCGGCGGCGGGCGACTCGGGGCCCGACGAGACCGCCCGGGTCGGCCTCGTGGCGACGATCGGCTACATCGCGTTCCTGGTGGGGCCGCCCACCCTCGGCTTCCTGGGCGATCACTACGGACTGCGTCCGGCGATGGTCGTGGTCCTGGCGTTCGTCGCCGCGGCCGTCCTCGCGGCCCCTGCCGCCGGCACCCGCGTATCCCATCACCGCAGAGCCGATACCGGCGTCCCCGCCGAACTCGCCGTGGAGCGGCCGGGGCAGCGCACCGAGGGGTGATCGCGTGACCGGCGCACGTCGCCGACCGCTTCCAGCAGCAGGTCGATGCCCTGGTGAGGGCCCGTGATGCGTTCGTGGACGTCTGCCGGGAAGACCTCGCCTGCACCGCCCGCCGGTGGCACGTGCGCCGACGGATCAAGGAACGCCGCTTTCCTGCGTGAGCAGGCCGCACACCGAGGCGCCGGCGGTGGCTCTTCGCCGCGGCCCCCCTGCTGGTGCCGACCGCCGACTCGGCCGAAGCCGTGACCGAGAACCGGGCGCTCCTCGGTATCGGCGGCGCGATGGTCATGCCGACGGCCCTGTCGCTGTCCCTCGTACCGCCCCGGCACAGCTAGCGGTGATCTTGGAAGAGCCTAGGCCGTGTTTTAGGTCGGGATTCTGATCCACGCCTCGTGCTGTGATGATCACGTTGTGGGGCGTGGGGATCTTTCTGATGAGCAGTGGTCTGTGTTGGAGTCGTTGCTTCCTGCGGCGGGTGTGAGTCGCAGGTCGCCGGGTCGTCGGCGGCTGGTGGACGGTGTTCGGTGGCGG